>DRLM01000135.1 GCA_011375345.1 Gammaproteobacteria bacterium | reverse complement strand
TGCACCAGCGTGGCCGGCCCGTCATGCTTTGCCCGGGTACTTCAGTTGTGCATGATGCACGGCGGGCCAGTTGGCGAAATCGTCGTCATAGGGTTTGGCATATGGCGAGTATGGCCAGATACTTTTGGAAATATTACTGGTATTCGTATCATCGGCTTGCTGATTTGTAGTAGTTCAGAGCAGATCTGACACGCAGCAGTTGAAAAAGAGAGGGTTACCGCTTTTGACCGGAGTGCGACACCAACCCATAAAAACACGGCAGGAGGTAAGCTTCATGCCGCATAGTAGTGAACGCGTCATCAAGCACAAGCCTGGCCTGTTGAATTTGGCCGGGGGACCGGGCAATGTTCCTCGGGCCTGCAAGGTCATGGGCCTGTCAGGGGACATGTTCCACCGTTGCCAAAAGCCGTCAAGAAAGGTGGTGTCGAGGCTCTGCTGCCGGCGCCCGCACCCTAAAAAACCGGTAGCACCAGCGGTCGAAGAGGCCGTGGTGTGACAGTATGCCTTTGATTTTCCGGCCCACGGCCAGGACGGTCAGTTTGCTGTCAAAGGGGGCGGTGTGGGCGGTGGTGCTGGTCAGGGGTTGTGCCTTGGGGGCGTGAGTTCCTGCAGCGACCAGCGTGGTGAGGTGTCGAAAGCCAGGGGCTGATGTTGGCCGGCTTGCAGGCGTTGGCAGCCAGCATAGGCGATCATTGCGCCGTTGTCCGTGCAAAATTCCAGCCGGGGATAAAAGAGTCGGGCGTCCAGCTTGTTCAAGCGTTCGCGCAGGCGCCGGTTGGCGCTCACCCCGCCGGCGACTACCAGGCGCGTCAGGCCGGTGTGTTCCAGCGCGCGGCGGCATTTGATGGCCAGGGTGTCGGCCACGGCCAGTTCAAACGCGCAGGCGATATCGGCGCGGGTCTGCTCGTCGTCCGGTTGGTTTCGCAGGGTGTTGAGGGCGTAGGTTTTGAGCCCGCTGAAGGAGAAGTCCAGCCCCGGCCGGTTGACCATGGGGCGGGGGAAGTCAAAGCGCGCGGGGTTGCCCTGCTGCGCCAGGCGCGCCAGGGCGGGGCCGCCGGGGTAGCCGAGGCCCAGCAGTTTGGCGGTTTTGTCGAAGGCTTCGCCGGCGGCGTCGTCCACGGTGTCGCCGAGCATGCGGTAGCGGCCGATGCCGTCCACGCGTATCAGTTGGGTGTGGCCGCCGGAGACCAGCAGGGCAACGAAAGGAAAGGCGGGCGGTGCGGTTTCCAGCATGGGGGCGAGCAAATGACCTTCCATGTGGTGTACCGCTACGGCGGGGACGTCCAGTGCCCAGGCCAGACTGCGGCCGATGGCCGCACCCACCAGCAGGGCGCCGATGAGGCCGGGGCCGGCAGTGTAGGCCACGCCGTCTATGTCGCTGCGTTGCAGGTCTGCTTTGGCCAGCACTTGTTGCAGCAGGGGCAGGGCGCGGCGCACGTGGTCGCGGGAGGCCAGCTCGGGGACGACGCCGCCGTAGTCCTGGTGCACCTCCACTTGGCTGTGCAGGGCGTGGGCCAGCAGGCCGCGCTCACTGTCATAGAGGGCAAGGCCGGTTTCGTCGCAGGAGGTTTCCAGGCCGAGGACGATCATGGTTTTGAGGTTCTCTAGTTGAGGGGTGTTGCAAACCCGGCCATCAAACAGGTCGCGTCCTGAGCTGTTTGATGACCACCCGCGAAATCCGCCCGCCATTTTGCGACATGGCGGGTGTCTCGCAGGCTCCTGTTGGCTGGCGCCAATGGCGGCACCTCCCGGTGCTGCGGGATTGGACAATTCTACTCGCTGGGTAAATCACCCGCCGGACACAGACAGCGGTCAGTGATTTCGGTGAATGCTGGGCCGCCTTGTTTTGGTCTGCGTGCCTTCTTTGTGGTGAAATTCCCTCGCCCGGTGTTTCTCAGCGCGGTTCAAAACCCTATACTTAGGCCCTCATGTTCAGGGAGGAGCGGCCAGGGGGGGAGCGCCGGCGCGCGTCAGCATCATCTCTCAGTCATTCCGCATCTATATTACTTCTTCTCTCAGGCACAATGAACACAATGATACAAGTCAAAGGCTTAACGAAGGTGTTTCCGGGAGGCCCCAAGGCCGTGGACGGCCTGGATCTGCAGGTGGACGAAGGGGAAATTCTCGGTTTGCTGGGTCCCAATGGCGCCGGCAAGACCACGACCATCCGCGTGTTGTCCACTTTGAGCGGCTTCGACGAAGGGGAGGTGATCGTCGCCGGTCACAATGTGGACGTGGCGCCCGAGAAGGTGCGCAAGGCCATCGGCGTGGTGGCGCAGAACACGGGCATTGATTACTTCCTCACCGGGCGCGAGAACCTGCAGTTGCAGGGACAGCTCTACCGCATGCCCAAGGCGGACATCGCCGCGCGCATTGAGGAGCTGGCCGGTTACTTTGAGCTGGGCGACAGTCTGGATCGCGACGTGGCGGGTTATTCCGGCGGCATGCGGCGCAAGCTGGACATTGCCACCGCGCTGATCCACCGTCCCAAACTGGTGTTCCTCGACGAACCCACTCTGGGGCTGGACATCAAAAGCCGCAAAATCTTATGGCGCTATATCGAAAAGCTCAACCGGGAAATGGGGCTGACCATTTTGCTCACCACCCATTATCTGGAAGAGGCCGACAAGCTGGCTCACCGGGTGGCCATCATCAGCGCCGGCAAAATCCGTGCCCTGGGCACGCCCGATGAACTGAAGGGCGCCATCGCCGGCGACGCGGTGAGCATTACCTTCGAGGAACAGGGTGGTGCGGCGCAAAGCTTGGCGGCGGCGCTGCAGCGGTCCGATTTCATCAAAGACGCCCTGTGGGAGGGCAACAAGCTGCATCTTTACGTGGCCGACGGTGCGGAAAGTGTGCCGCGCATTACTGCCATGGCCGCGGAGCAGGGGGCGCGGATTATGACCCTGTCTCTGTCACGGCCGTCGCTGGACGATGTGTTTCTGAAATACACCGGCAGCAGCATCGATGACAGTGCCGAAGACAGCGGTGAACAGTGGTGGCAGCAATGGGCCGGCAAAGGTGGCGGAGGGAAATGGGCCAAGCAGTGGCAGCAGGAGGAAGGCGAAGCCGGTGCCGCCGGGGGCGGGGAGGCTGAGCCGCCATCCTGGCCCAAAGACCGCGGTGGGTGGTCCGGTGGCGGCGAGCAGGACAACAGCGCGGCCTCGCCTGAGGCCCGTGGTGACGCCGCGCCTCAGCAGGAGGACTGGCAGAACAGGTCCCGGGATCAGGGTGGCGACAAAGACGACAAAGACAAAGAAAGCGGCGAGAGCGGTGGCACGGCCGGATCCGGCGAACAATCCGGCGGCTGGGGCGGCTGGTCCGCCGAAGACGCCGAACGCTGGCGCGCCGGGCAGGGTGGTGCCGACAAGGACAAGCATTGAGTGAAGGGCTTTTCAGCTCGCGGTAGTCATTTCAAGTCCCCTCCCTCTTGAGGAGGGGGCGGTGCCTCCATACACCGCCCGGCTTGCCCCCTCCCTGGCCCTTTCCCTGGAAGGGGGAGGGAAGGTGTTGTTCCGAATCATTTTTCACAGGCTGTGACCTGAAGAGAACGTTTAGAGGACGAAAAGCATGTTTGCCGATACCTGGCATCTTTTTAACAAATACATGAAGATCACCGTCCGCATGCCCATGTGGACCTTGTTTACCCTGGTGCAGCCGCTGATCTGGTTGATCATCTTCGGGCAGTTGTTCAAAAACATGGTGCAGCTTCCCGGCTGGCCCGCGGGCAGCTACATGGATTTCTTTGTCCCGGGGGTGTTGATTATGACGGTGTTGTTTGGTTCGTCCTGGAGCGGGGTGAGCCTGCTCAGGGAAATTCAATCGGGCACGGTGGACAAGATGCTGGTCTCGCCGGTCTCCCGCGTGGCCATCGTGCTCAGTCGGGTGCTGCATTCCACCGCGCAGGTGCTGGCACAAGTGGCGGTGATGTTGCTGGTGGCGGCGCTTGTGGGTGCGAAGCTTAACTGGAATCCCGTCTATCTGCTGCTGGCCATGGCTGTGGTGCTGTTGCTGGGGCTGTGTTTCGCCGCCATTTCAAACGGCTTTGCCATCATGCTGCAGCGGGAAGAGCCCTTGGTGATGATCGGCAATCTCATGACCCTGCCTTTGATGTTTTTCTCCACCGCCCTGGTGCCCAAAGAATTCATGCCCGCCTGGATCCAGTACGTGGCCACCATCAATCCCATCAACTACGCCGTGGAAGCGGTGCGGGCGGTGCTGGTGGGCACCCCGGATGTGGGCGCCTTCGCCACCCCGTTTCTGGTGTTGCTGGTGGTGACGGCAGTGGCCGTGTTTTGGGCCGTGAGTGCCTTCAACGCCCTGCGGGATTGAGCCGGCCTTTCCTGGCGGGGCATCAAAATCCCAGCGAAAATCCCAGGGTGAGTCCGTGACGCTGGTAGTCGCCCAGAGAGGGGCTGGTGCCCAGCACGGCGTTGACGTTGGCGTCGGCAATGCTGAGGCGGAACTCCGTGGGCAGGTTGGATTCATTGAGCTGATAGCGGTAGGCGCCGAACAGGCGCAGTTTGTCGTTTACGAAATAGTTCGCGTTGAGGGACAGGGCGTGGAACTGGTTGGTGCGGCGGCGGGAGAAAAAGGTCACCCGGTCCGGGTTTTTATAGCGGCTGTAGGTGTAGTTGTACGAGCCGCTGACGATCCAGCCCGGTCCCATGCGCCGGCTGGCCTGAATAAACACCCCGTGGCCGCGGAAGGCGAAATCGCTGCCCGATGGGTTTTTGTTCTGGTTGTCAGTGTAGTTGTATCCCAGGGTCCATTCCGTGGCCGGGCTCAGGGCCTGGTTGAAGGACAGGCCCAGCGATGTGGCATTGGCGTCGAAGGCCGGGGAGGAGGGGGAGACAAAACGCTGCCGCCGGAGGCTGAAGCGCCACTGGCTGCCGGCGGATTCCCGCTCAGCCTCGCCGGCGAGGAAGGGCAGCACGGCGGGCATCTGGAAACGGTGTGAGACCTCGGCGCTGGCGCTGGTGGTGGTGCTGACCAGGCGTTCGTTGAGCAGTCCGCTCAACTCTGAGCGGGCGAAGTCCAGGTAAAAATCGTGGTCTTTCCAGCGGGCGCGGACAAAGGGCGTGCCGGTGGTGCGCACATAATCGAACTGTCCTGAGTGAAACACAGAATAAACCATGCTGCCCCGCAAGCCGGTAGTGACGGGCCGTCCCGGCAGCTTGTACTGGTAGGTGGCGTTGGCGCTTAAGTCTGTGCGGATCTCTTCCTTGGGGTCGTTCTGGCTCAAATTGCTGTTGTTGTCGAAATCCGCCGAATAACCCATGCTGTAGTCGAAACCGCCAATGCGTTTTTGCAGGTTCTCCGCCCGCCTGTGGGCTTCGTCCCCCGCGGGGCCGGCAACGCGGGCCGCCCGGCGGTATTCCAGCATGGCGTCTTCTTCCCGGCCCATTTGTTCATACAGCATGCCCAGGTTCAAATGGGCGCCGGGATGATTGGGGGCGGCAATGAGCACCTGTTTGTATGCCAGCTCCGCTTCTTCGAGTTTCCCTTGGGCGGCGTAGCTGAGCGCCAGATAAAAGTGACCGATGAAATCCTCAGGGTAGGTGGCGGTGTAGTCCAGCAGCGCGGCTTGCGCGTCTTCGTACTTCTTTTCTGTGAAATCATACTGGGCCCGGGCCAGGTGGGCGCGCTGTTCGGCCAGGGGCCGCAGCGCGTCGTTTTCGTCCAGGCGCTCCAGCAGTTGTTCGTAGATGCCGGCCGCTTCCCCATAGCGGCCCTGGTCGTATTTCAGCGAGCCCAGGGCCAGGTAGGCCTCGTGGTCGTCCGGATCGAGGCGGATGATGTTTTCGAAGGCCTCCACGGCCTGGTCTTTGAGATCCAGGTTGAGATAGACCGGGACCAGTCCCCGCCAGGCGTCCAGCTTGTCGGGTTCCAGGGCCAGGGCGCCTTCGTAGAAGGTGCGCCGTTCTTCCAGCACCTGGCGGCGGATTTTCCGGCCCGCGGTCGTGGCATAGAGGGTGGACAGGAGGCGGGAGGCTTGTTCTGCCTGGGGGCTGCCGCTAGCCCGCAGGGTCACTTCCTCCAGTTCCCGCGCGGCGTCCCCGGGACGCTTGAGTTCCAGATAGAGGGCCCCCAGGCGCAGACGGGCGTCGAAGTCGTCGGGAAAGTCCTTCAGCAGATCGAGCAAGACCGCTTCAGCTTCTTCGAAGCGCCCCTGGCCGCGCAGGGCGGCCGCCAGGTGGAAGCGCGCCGCGGGATTGCCGGGATCAAGTGCCAGGGCCTGGTTCAGCAGGTGTTCGGCGTCCTGCCAGCGCTCTTCCGCCAACACCAGTTGGGCCTGGATCAAGGCCAGCTTGAGCTTGATTTGCCGCGTGGGGGGGGAATCGCGCGGGAATTTTGGCAAGGCTTTGTGGTAGGCGTCTTCCGCTTTACGCAGCTCACCCAGCTGCTCGTATACATCGCCCAGGTAGCGCTGCACATTAGGGTGGTCGGGGGTGATCGTCGCGGCTTTTTCCAGCACATCGCGGGCCTCGTCGTAGCGCTGGAGCAAAATCAGCGTCAGGCCGGCATCGGTAAGAATCTCCGCGTCGTCGGGATAGCTTTTCAGCAGGTCGGCAAACACCTCCCGGGCCCGTTCCAGCTTGCCTTCCTCCCCCAGTTGCTTGCCCGTGAGCAGGCGGCTGCGGCGCTCGGAGATTTTGGCCTCGGGGCTTGCGGGGGCCAGGGCAATGACTTTGCGGTAGGCGGCGATGGCGCCCTCGATCTGCCGGGTGCGCTCCAGGGCCTGGGCCAGCACGAACTGGAGCTGATAATTGTCCGGTGCGGCCCGGGCGCTGCGGGCGATGTATTCGGTACCTTTTTTCTGCTGGCCCAGGCGCATGAAGATGGACCCCAGGTGATAGTTGGCTTCGGCGTTGTCCGGATCGAGGCGCAGCGCCGCCTCGAAAGCTTCCCGGGCGCTTTGGAAATCCCCCACTGACAGCGCCTGGCGCCCCCCCTGAATGAGCTGGTCCAGGGTAAATTCGGCGGCCCCGGTCGGGCCGGTGGCGAGGAGGGCGGCCAGGAGCAGGGCGATGGTGAGGAAGCGGGCGGGGAGCATGCGCCGGGGGCCGCCTAGTAATGGATGGAGACTTTGGCCAGCGCTTTCCAGCCGCTGAAGTCCAGGCGCAGGGTTTTGTAACTGTCGTCCGGCAGCTTGTATTGCATGTCGAATCGGCCCTCCGGCGGGTTCTCCGGTTTCAGGGGGGATTTGAGGGCGACGTTGTCGGAGTCCCGGAAGTCCACGTTGACGCTGCCGTCCCGCAACACCACTTCGTTGAGCCCGTAGGCGTAGTTGGCCTCCAGGCTCAGCGACAGCCAGTTGGTGACGAACCATTCGCCCCCCAGCCCCGTTTGCAACAACAAGGCGCCAGTGGCCTGGGACTGGATGATGATGGATTTGCGCACCCCCTTGGGCCGGCCCTCAAGAAAGAAAAAGGAAAAGTCCTCCCGCTGGTCGATGTCGAACATGTCGTGCAGGCTGAGACGCAAGTAAACATGCCGGTCGCGGCGCTGCTGGAGGTCATAGCGCCAGCCGAAGAACAATTCGGTGAACGACACCTTGTGTTTGCGGGTGGCCTCGGTTTCAACAAAAAAACCCTGCATGGGAAAAGGCCGGCGGATCAGGGTCTGGGAGCTGGCCTCCCAGGTCGAGCCCCCGATCAGGAGCGTGTGGCGGTCATCGAAGCGCCACTGAAATTCCAGTGCCGCCGTGGTGCCGGCGGGCAGGGGATCCAGGGGGATGGGATAGGTGAAGGGCTCGGTAGGGCTGGGGATGCCGGAGTCGCTGACGTTTACACTGCTTTGGTCGATGAGTTCGGCGTCCCCCGAAATGGTGGCAAGGAACTCGCCCTGGTTGAGGTCGGACAAGGACGGCTGGTACAGGCCCAGCACCGGTGCCACGGACCAGTCCCGCTTGGGCGCGTCGGCGGCCAGCGGTCCGGCGCCGAACAAGGCCGCCAGTCCGAGCAGGGAAGCGAGAACGGGGGCGCCCGGCCGGCCAGGATCAGGAGATGGCGCGCTAAGTCGCACTTACCGCGACCTCGGTCATGGCGCGCCGGCGGTGATATTGAAACAGCACGGGCAGGGTCAGCAGCGCGATCACGCAGCTGAGCACCATGTAGGCCACGACGAAATAGCCCAGCTTGACGTGGGGCGGGAACTGCGACAGCCACAGCACGGCGAAGCCGATGGTGACCACGGCGGCGTTGAACACGATGGTCTTGCCGACACTGCGCAAGGTGGCCTGGGTGGCGGCCAGGTCGTCCAGCCCGCGCCGTTTTTCGGCGCGGTAGCGGAAAATGTAGTGCACCGCGTAGTCCACCCCCACGCCGATGGCCACCCCCGCCGCCAGGGCGGTGGACACGTCCAGGGCGATGCCGGCCAGGCCCGCAAAGCCGGCGATCAACAGTGTGGTCAGGGTGACCGGCACGATGGTGAACAGGGCGATTTTGGCAGAGCGGAACAGCAGCAGCGCCAGCAGGAAGATGCCCACCTTGGACAGCACGATGGCCAGAGTCTGGCTGTCGATGAGCAAATCCGCCCACACATAGGAGTTATTGGCCGAGCCGGCCAGATTCACGTCCACGTCGAAGTCTGCGAAATTGTGCTGGGAGAAGTCCCGCGTGGCGTCGATGATACGCTTGAGATCCTGGGTGTGGTCGGTTTTGATGGAAAAAGTGACCAGGGCGCGGCGGTAGTCGTAGTCGATCATCTCGTCCAACTGATCGGGCCGGCCCGAGACCGAGAGCAGGAACAGTATTTCGGCGATTTCCCCTTTGCTCTCGGGCAGCACGCTGTAGGCCGGGTCGTCCGCGTGCAGGCTGCGGTTGAGGCTTTTGATGTAATCCACGATGGAGCGGGAATTGCCCACATAGGGCAGGTCTGCGATGTTTTCCTGCATGGCGGCGATGCGCCGCAGCAGGGCCGGCGATTTGAAGGTGTCCGGCCGCTGGCCCTCGATTACCACGTTGAGAAAGATGGTGCCGTCGAAGCGTTCGTTGAGAAGAGTGTTGGCCTTGACCAGATCGCTGTCCGGCCGGAAGTCGTTCATCCAGCTGGAATCCACATAGAGTTTGCTGCTGCCCAGCGCCCCCAGCAGCACCAGGGCGGCCAGGCCCGTTGTGGCGAGGGTGCGGCGCTGGTGCAGCGCCGCGGCAGCCGCCACCAGAAAGCGGCTCAGCCGGTTTTGTTCGGAATACACGCGCAGGGCGCGGCGCTTGGCCAGGTAGCCGCCCACTTTGGGGCGGAGCAGGCCCAGCACGGCGGGCAGGAAGGTAACCGACAACAGCCAGCTCACGGCGATGCCCACGACGGTGAACACGCCAAATACCACGAAGGGCGGCATTTCGGCGAAATACAAGGACATGAACCCCGCCGCGGTGGTGAGCGAGGTGGTGACCAGCGGCGCACCCAGGCGGCCCATGACGTCCTGTACCAGTTCCGGCGCCGGCCGCCCGGGTTCGTGCAGGACGTGGTCGTAGTAATGGCTCATGAGGTGCACGGCGTCGCCTATGCCCACCGCCACCAGAATCACCGGCAGCATGGTGGAGATGGTATAGAGAGGCACGTTCAGGACCGCCATGGCGCCGAAGGTCCAGATGATGGCGGCGCCCATGACGAACAGGGGCAGCAGCACGCCGCGCCAGGTGCGAAACAGCGCAAACAGGGTGGCCGCGATGGCCAACACCAGCAGGGGGATCATGACCTGCATGTCCGCCATGGCGTGCTGGCCGGCGGTGACCTCGATGACCGGGCGTCCCGCCAGATAGAAGCGGTCGCCGTTGTCGTCGCCGGCAGCGGCCGCCTGCCCCTGCCACCAGGACTGGCGGTCGGCTTCTGACCACTGCCCTGACGCTGCCGCATCCGGGGCGGGGGCGGCCGGGGTGGCCGCCGCGGTAGCAGCCTCATCAAGAGTGAAGACCTCGCCCGTCCACCCTTCCGGCGCTGCGAGATCAGCCGCGGCCGTGGTCGTGCTTTCGTCCGGCCATTGTTGCTGCGCCCAGTCGCCGCCGCCCCCGGACCAGGCCGGGGTGACGCCCCTTTCCTTGTCCAGCAAGGTTTTGATCTGCCAGTAGGTCATGTAGCGGTTGGCCTGACCTTCTTTGAGCTTGGCCCGGATCATGGCGGCCGAGCCGTCTGCCGAGACCAGATTGCCAACAAACAGCTCCGGGTGGTCGTAAATCCGCTGCTTCAGTTGTTGTATGGCCTCGTCGCCTTGCGGCACACGGGGCATCAGGGGCTGGGCCACCAGCTCGTCGTCGGTGCCGACGAAGACCGTGGCGGTGGACAGGGAGGCGATGTCGATGGGGCGCTGGGCCACCACGCCGGGCAGAGCGGCGATTTGCCGGGTGATGCGGTCGATGCGCGCCAGGGTCTCAGGATTGAAAATGCTTTTCTCGTCATTGACGATACCGATGATGACGGCGTCTTTCACCCCGAACCACTCGTCCACCCGTTCGTCGTACAAAATGGCCTTGTGCCCCTTGGGCAGGTAGACCCGGGCATCGGTCTCCCAGCGCAAGTGAGGCAGTTGCAGCGCGAAGTAGAGAGTGATGGCCAGCACGGCGATGATGATGGTCTTGGGATGGCGGCTGACGGTGGCGTAAAGTTTGTTCAGCATGACGGTGATCTGCTTGTTCGGGTCAGGGTAAGCGGTGCTCGTGCCGGCGTGTCAGAAGGCGTATTTGAATTCCATGAACACCCGGTCGTTGTCGTGAAATTCACCGAAAAACTGCGCCCGTTGCTCGATGACTTCCACACCGCCCACCGCGCTGGCGTTGCTGCCCACGCCGAAGGAGGCTTTTCTGCCATAGAATAGGTCCAGGCCCGCGGTGAGGCTGAAACGGTCGGTGACGCGGAAGGTCCATTGCGGGTTCATGTACAGCTCTTCCATGTTGACCAGGTACATTGCCAGGAACTGAAACACAATGGATTTCTCCGGCATGTCCTTGCGGATGAACAGATTGACACCGGTATCGTATTTGTCCTGAATCATGGCGTCGTGGTAATTCAGGATGATCCATTGGGTGATACTGGGAGAAATATCGGCACCCAGCCAGTTGAAGTCCACCCCCAGGCCCCAGCGGATGTGGTTGCGCTTGAATTCACCGTTGGAGTCCAAAAAGCCGTCGCCGTTTTCATCCAGGTTGTCGATGGCGAAATACTTGCCCGTGACAAAGGCCAGCTCGCCTTTGAGAATAATGTTCCACAGCTGCTTGATGAAGGTGGCGCCGTACATGGAAATACGGGTGTAGGTGGGCAGGAATTCCGGCGGCGCCGCAGAGTTGAGCTGCACGTGCCGGAAGATGACGGGGTAATCGTCCCAGGTGTAGAAATAGCTGAAAGACAGCTCTGTGTCCCATAAGTTGGTGCTGACTTTATAGCCGATTTCGGAATTTTTCGGGTCGAAGCGATCAGGGTAGCGGGTGCCCGGCACTTCCTGCAGGAACTCCCATTCCGAGCCCCGTGGCGCCGGTTTGTGAAAGCGGACGTCGGGAATCCAGATCAGCTCATAGCTGGCCTTGTCCCGGTACCAGTCGGCCTTGAGGCTCCACAGCGGAATGCGGTAGTCCAGCAGCTCCGGCATCACCAGCTCGCGGAAATCCAGCGGGTTGACTTCGTCCACGATGCGCACCCCTTCCAGTACGCCCCAGACGATGAACTGCTTGCCCAAGCGGACGTCGACATCGCCCCCGAACCAGTCCAGATAGAGTTCGCGGGCCTCTGCCACCGGCGAGTCTTTTTCCTGCGGCAGGTTGACCACGAAGGCCAGCGGCTCGCCTTCCTCCCGCTCCAGCCGGGCGGCGATGGTTTCATAATCGAACAGGTCGTAGGCCAGATCATAGTAGGCCCAGCCGGCAAAATTGAAGCGCAGCCTGGGGCTGTAGGGGTAGGTGGCGTTGAGATAGACGACGTTGCGAATCTTGGTGATGGAACGGGGTTCCCGGTAGCGGTAGGCCGTTTCGTTCTTCAGGTATCCTGAGGTGCGGATATCCTTCCACCACGGTGGGTCTGCCGGCGGCGTGGTCTGTTCCGCTTCATCGCCAAACAGAAAGGCCGGTTCCCCCACAGCGTCAGCGTCCTGACCGTGGGCGAACCGGCTGGCGAAAATCAACAACAACGCAGCGATGACGAGACGCTGAAGCGCCCGGTCAGGCGGCGTCAAAAACGCTCCTTGCATTGATTACACAACACCACGTGCTGTTCACCCGGCAAGGCCACGCCCAAGGTGGCCTTGCTGCCCACCGCTTGTTGCACGCCGCAGGCGGAGCAAGGGATGGGTCTGTTCAGGGTGATGGTTTCCCAGCCGAGCACCGAAGGAAAGCGGGCTTGTCTTTCGGTGCTCGGCGCCGTTTGGGACGTTGACGGGGAACCGCTTTGCTGCCGGCCCGGGGCGATACCGAAAGCGTCTTCGAGGACATTTCGAATCAATATGGAGACCGGGATTCCCTGCTCTTTGGCCCGGGCGATGACACGGTCTTTCAACTCGCGCGGCACCCGGGCGCCCAAGTATTCTTCTTTGCGTTTCATGGCCATGTTCAGGGCCTGTTCGCGACGCATGGCAGCGTCCCGCATGCGGCTGTTTTTATGTGATTTTTGCATGCTGTGTTACCTCACTGTCTGAGCAAACGGCGATGGCCGCCGGGAAAGTGTGCGACGTATGTTATACGTTGTATAACATCAGGTCAACACGGCCTTCCGGCGGCCCAGGCCATCTAGGACGGTGAGTCGTGCCGGGGCGTTTCTTCAGCGGCTTTCCGCCCTGCGGGCGCCCAGACGCAGGGCTCTTTCCGTGAACACTTCCTCGTCCAGATCTACGTTGATTTCCACATCGCTCACTTGAAACACCGAAGAATGCCCGGTTTGAACGTTGCGCACCAGGACTTCATCCCACACCCAGGCTTTGCCTACACGCTGCCACTTGATGAATTGTTGTTTCAGCGGCTCGCCCCGTTTGTCGTAATAGTCCACCTGGCGTTTGTGGCAGCTGTCCCAGGACGCGCCGTTGCGGGTAAACCAAGTGATCACCCGGCTGTACAGGGCTTTGTCAGGATTGGTGGGCACGGTCTCCACCCCGAACACCTCCATGTCTCCTTTCTCCATCCGCCGCAGCAACTTGTGCCGGCCGGGGTTGATGGGGTTGTCGCTGATATCGGCATAGGTCAGGTCCGAGCCCAGGAAGCTGTCACCCGGGTCGCGTACCGACACCCGGCGGATTTTTTTCAACACGGGCAGATAGATCCATTGATCCGCGTTTTTGTCCGTCTGGTCAGTGTAGGCCCAGCGCATGAAGGCGGCACCGCGGGCGTCCGGCGGGAATTCGGTGAACAACACCATTTTGTCGAACACCCCGTCCTTGCCCTTGTAGCCCTTCCAGAAGCGGCGGTAGACGTTTTTTTTCTCGTTGTTGTCCTTGTCGCGCAAGATGATGCTGAGGCGCGAGCGCTGGTCCTCTCCCGGATACTTGACGTTGCAGTGTTCGTAGACTTCTGCTCCCGTCGGCTCGGCCGCGGCGTGGCTTGCGGCCGGTGCCAGGCTCCACACCATGGCCATGCCGAGAACAAATCCCTTATTTAATAGCTTCATAGAATCAACCGCTTATGCTTTTATGCCTTGAATCAGCGTGAACGGGCTGGGGTCGGGCAGAGGGCGAAAGCTGAGATCGGTAAAACCGATGTCGGCGGCCCAGTCCGCCACTTCCCTGGCCGAATAGGCGCGCCCGGCCGGAGTGTGAATCAACTGATTGAGGCCGATCAGTGCTGGCAGCAGTGGGCCCGATTTTTCGGTGTTCAAAAACTGCTCCTGGATCAAAATCACCCCGCCGGGCACCATGGCGTCGAAGGATTTTTGGATGATGTTTTTGATCACCCCGGGACCTTCCTGACTGATCATGGAAGACAGCAGCACCACGTCGTAACCCTCACCGAACGTATCTTCCAGATAATTGCCTTCCTTGGTGGAGACCACGTCCTCGGCGCTGAAATCCCGGATGATGTCGCGGGTGACCCGCAGGGTCTGGGGCAGGTCCATGACCTCGGCCCGCAAGCCGGGGTTTTTCTGCGCCATCTTGATGGAGAAAATGCCGGGGCCGCCACCGACATCCAGCATTTTCTTTTTGTTGCTGAGGGGTACTTCATCCGCCAGCAGCTCGGCTTGGGGAATGCCACGGTACAGCATGCCCATAATGTATGTGCGGGTGGCCTCGTCGCCTTTGTCGTGCTGTTTCACCACCACGGGTGCGCCGGTTTTCACAGCGTCCCCCAGTTTGGACCAGGGCTCCACCCAGTCGGCAAACATGGACACGATGCCGCCCTGATAGCGGGGCCCGCCTTTCACCAAAAACGTCTCCGCCACCGGACTGTTGGCGTAGCGGCCGTCTTTTTTCTCCAGCAGCCCCAAGCCCACGCAGCCGATCAAGATCATCTCCAGCCCCCGGGCGTCCGCCTGGCACTGAGCGGCCAGTTCTTCCGCCGTGGCCGGTTTTTCAGCCAATTTCGAGAACACATCCAGGCTGTGTGCCACATGCAGTACGCTGGATTCCCAATAGGCGGAGGCAATGCGCATTACCGCCATGGGATCGGGACCATTCCATTGTTGTTCGCTCGTCACTGGGTTCACCCTTGTTGTGCAGTCAAAATAAACATTCTAACAAAGAGCGGGGTTTTAACGCTCCCCGGTTTCACCGTTCACAGCGAATGTGTTTGCCTTGGGCAAGCGGTGTTTCGTTCCTGGCATCCTTGCAGTGATGCGGGGGCAGCCTGGCGCCTGTGGACGTTATCGTCCAGTGCGGCATTTTGTTTTGTCTGGCTGGGATGAGGAATTCTGGACAAAAAGAGAGGGGACACGTGCCCCCTCTCTCCGGCAGCGGCAAGGCCGCGCTTTAAAAGGTAGGTTTGGTACCGAAGGGATCGGTCAGCCACGCATAGGGCGCCGGCGTACCGGGGGCCTCAAAAGGTCCGGTTCCGCCCCCGATTTCAAAGTAGCTGATGGTGCGGTTGGCATCCGCTACGTTGGTGTAGGCTTGAAAACCGTATTTTTGCCCGGCGGAAGCCATGTCCTGGCCAATCCAGACCACTTTGATCTCCTGCCCCGCGGTCCAGCTCAGGTCGTTGCTGGGGGCGGCCCCATCGCTGGAGGTGGCACCGGTCGGCAACAGGTCCACGGGATCGTTTGCGGTCGAGGCGGCATCCCGGGTGGTGGTTTGCTTGTTGCCCTTGACCTGAACCAGCACGAACTCCTGCAAGTCGGTGGTTGTTGTGCTTTCCGGTGTCAGATCAACGCCTTGATCAATACTCATCCAGCGGCCCAGGACAGTGTCACCCGAACCTTCCTGTTGCAGGATAAAGTCGTTGGTGAAACCGGTGGTCGCCTGGGTCAGCGACTGGGTGATTTCCATCTGGGCTTCCTTGCCGGCCAGGGTTGAGGCCCAGCCCGTGTCCAGCACCAGGGAGGTGGCGAAATCCGTGGCCACGCTGGTGATGGGGTCAATCGTGGTGTCCTGGATGGATTGCCGGCTGGAGATGCCCGTCACGCCCGTGCGCACGAAGTTTTCATCGGAAAACGGCCGGGTAGTGGCCGTGCCGGCGTCAAAGGTCGCATCCTGATTGGTGACGATGGTTTGGAAATAGATGATCCCGCTGGCATTTTCCTTGAGCTGCCGTTGCAAAAAGCCCTTGCCCAGGATGGGGCTGCCGCAGGTGTAACCGGTGGGGCAAGTCGTTGCCTTCAGCGCGATATCACCGTTGCTCACAGTCCAGTCGTTGAAGGTAAACCCCGAAGGCGGCCCTGCAACGGCAGCACCGGCACAGATCAGGGCAGCCGACCCCATGGATAACAATAGATAGTTCGCCCTACGCATTGACGCGCCTCCTTATATTTCTTCAAGAGTTCGGATTAAAGTCGGCCGCTGATCACAGCCTTATGCGGAGGTGCCACCCTTCCCGCCTCCCCTTCTGACGAGGGGTTTTTGGGCTCCTGCCCGAATTCTCCCAGCTTGAAATTCTTAATCTGACTACTAGGGCGTTCTTTATAACACGGTGTTTTGGCCCATACAAGTCCGGAATGAGGGATGATTTTCTTGCCGGAGGATATCCGGTCGCGTCAAGGGGTGGGCGGCCCGCATTCACCCTTGACGGACTTCAATTCAAGGTAGGGAGGCGGGGGCCGGGTCCTGCCATTTTTCTCCTGCCTCCTGCGCGCGGCGTCCATGGCAAGAGCAGTTCGAATGGAATTGGCCGGGGCCCTGATAGCCAGGTCACCTCGCGTGGAGATGGGCAGGGGAATAATATCTATCCTGATAGTGAGGGTCGCGATCTGAGCGCTACCACGTTTTTCGTGCTGGGGTAGGTTGAAGGATATCAGCCAAGTGGTTTTCGCTGCGCCCGGGCCAGCCAGGCCGTTCGGTGCAAGCAGTTGGCAAATGGCAAGAACTGACCCCGTTGCGCTTTTCGGCCCCGGCAAAAAAACGCCCGCTGCAGCGCGGGCGCGTTCACGGGCGCATGGCAGGCGGAGGCCGGTTTGACGGCCTGTCACCTCTTCTTCGGGTTTTGCCTCCTGCGCTGGCCGCCAAGCAGGGCGAGGCCGGCACCAAGCAGCGCAATGCTGGCAGGCTCTGGTACCGTACTGCCGATGGGGGCAAACTTGTTCTCGAGTTGCCAGGAAAGTACATCGTGGTTGGCATGGGAGGCGCCGGTGGCCGAGGTGAAGCCCACAAAGGCGTCCGTAGAGCCCAGGACAGAGGCCAGGTCCACCGAATAGGAGACCAGGGCATTGAGCGGGCGGGTGGCGGAACGGGTCAGTCGCGCTTCCAGCAACTGGGTGACGCTGTTGTAATCGACCCAGGCGTTCCAGATATCGCCATCATTCATGTCGGCCTCGGTCACTTCGGCGAGCACGACGGAGTCGATATCGCCATTGAGATCGATGCCGATGTGGTTGCTGCTGAAATCGTCGACCGAACCGTTTTCCCAGGTGTCAAATTCGATGCCCAGGCTGTTCGCGATCCCTTGGTACCCGATGTCTCCTCCCCCGCCACCAACATTGTTGGATTGGGTCTGCACGACAAACACCAGACCATCCGCTCCGCAATCGCCTGTACTGTCACAGACGTCGATATCCGGGTCTGTGAACTGGAACTGGAAGTAGGTGCTGAAGGAGGTTCCGGCGCTCAGCGAAACCGTGTTGGTGGAGAACGCACTGCCGGCCTTGCCGTCGATGGCCGGCGTTACCCGCAGCACGTTCCCCACCTGGGCGGCATCGCCGTTCAGCGTCAGACCGCTTGTGTCCGAAAAATCACTGTAGTTGATGACGGGCACCGCAAAACTGGTGGCGCTGGAGAACGCCAGCACGAGGCCCGACAAGATCATCATCCGTTTCATGCTTGTCGCTCCTGTTTGTTATCTTTACGATCCTGAATCTTGAAACAATTCTAAAACTGAATCTAGAATCTGATTTCTGAGGGGTCGAATGGTGTGAATCAGATTCCCCCCCCTCATTCGTGCAAGAATCGCAAATTTCATGCCGGCATAGACGACTATCCCGGTAACTTATTGAGTTGCAGGTTTAGTTAGAGGCTACGACCATTGCCTCCGGCATGCCCCTCGATAATGGTGTAAAGAATTCTGACAATTTCCATGGCACTGCGTCCCGGGGGGGGCAAAAAGGTAGGGGCGGCAGAAAGACCGCCCTGCCCCGTTGCCGGAGCCATCCCGGCAGCGTCAAGCGCTGGGCCGGGTCTTGCTTTTGTCCCTGCCGGCCGGTTCGTGGTGGATTTTTTCCGTCGGCTCAGGCGCTCTACCGCGCAAACCCCGATTTGTCATCCATATCCACCAGGCTCAGTCCGCTGCTGCTCACCGGGGTCTGCGCTTGGGGTTGTGGGCGGGGTGCGGGCGGGGGCGGCGGCGGTGCGGCGCTGGGCTCGGCTTCCGGTTCCGGTGGCATGTCGATGAGGCTGCTGCCTTTTTCTTCCAGGCTGATTCGAAGGCGCAGGTTGTTTTGGGAGTCGGCGTTGCGCAGGGCTTCTTCGATGGTGATGCGGCCTTGCTGGTAGAGCTTGTAGAGGGCCGCATCGAAGGTTTGCATGCCGATGTTTTCCGATTTGTTCATCACTTCTTTGATTTTGTGCACCTCGCCTTTCAGGATGAGATCGCACACCAAAGGGGTGCCCAACAACACTTCCACGGCCACGGCCCGTTTGTTGTCCACGGTGGGGATGAGCCGCTGGGAGACGATGCCGCGCACGTTGAGCGACAAATCCATCAGCAACTGCCGGCGTTTGTCTTCGGGGAAGAAGTTGATGATCCGGTCCAGCGCCTGGTTGGCGTTGTTGGCGTGCAGGGTGGACAGGCACAAATGGCCGGTTTCGGCGAAGGCGATGGCGTGTTCCATGGTTTCGCGGGCGCGGATCTCGCCGATGAGGATCACGTCCGGCGCCTGCCGCAGGGTGTTTTTCAGGGCCTCTTCGTAGCTGACGGTGTCCACCCCCACTTCCCGTTGGTTGACAATGGATTTTTTGTGCTTGTGAATGAATTCGATGGGGTCTTCGATGGTGATGATGTGCCCCGCCGAACGTTTGTTGCGAAAGTCCATCAGGGAAGCGAGGGAGGTGGATTTGCCCGATCCCGTTCCTCCCACGAACAGCACCAGCCCCCGCTTTTGCATCACCAGCTTGGTCAGGATCGGGGGCAGTCCCAGGTGCTTCCAGTCGGGGATTTCGGTTTTGATGGAGCGGATAACCAGGCCCACCTGCCCCCGCTGCTGAAAAATATTCACCCGAAAACGGCCCACGCCGGATTCGGAGATGGCCAGGTTCATCTCCGGGTTTTTCTCGAACTCCCTCTTTTGTTGTGCATCCATAATGCCTTCGGCGATTTCGCGCACCCGCTCGGGGCGCAGTTTTTCTTCTTCCAGCGGCACCATCATGCCGTGGATGCGGGCGATGGGGGGGGCGCCGGTGGTGAGGTAGAGATCGGAGGCCTCTTTGACATTCATGATGCGCAGGTAGTCGTGAAAGTCCATGGCTCGCTCACGGGGTTGATGAGGTGAAGTTCTATTTCGGCGTATCGGCGGGCGGGGAAGGGGCTTGAGCCGTGTATCATGAAGCATTTGGGGCGAAGACGTGGACATCAGCGCTGAACTGAATGCATTGCCGGCGCCGCTCGGTCAGGCCGCCCGGGGCCACTGGGAACATTATCTGGCCACCGGCGAGCCCGCCGCCGCCCTGGCCGACGGCGGCTGGCGGGGCGAGCTGGTGCGGGTGTGGGCCTGCAGCGATTTCGTGGCCCGGGCATGCTGCCAGGACGGGGCGTTGCTGAACAGTTTGCTGGACAGTGGTGATCTCAGCCGTACGTATGGGGCGGGCGAATACCGGCGCGCCCTTGGCGCTGAGCTTGCCGCGGTGGCCGGTGAGGCGGCCTTGAGCCGTGTTCTGCGGCGCTTCCGGCGGCGGGAGATGGTCCGCATCGCCTGGCGTGATCTGGCCGGCCGGGCCCCCCTGGAGGAGACGCTGGGGGATGTGTCCGCCCTGGCCGCCGCCTGTGTTGATCTTGCCCTCCGGCACCTGGACACGGCCCTCGCCGCCCAGTGGGGCGAGCCCCGCGGCCGCAGTGGCGCGCGCCAGCGGATGGTGGTGGTGGGCATGGGCAAGCTGGGGGCGGGGGAGCTGAATTTTTCCTCCGACATTGACCTCATCTTCGCCTATCCTGAACCGGGCCAGACCCAGGGCGGCGCCGTGGCGCGCAGCAACCAGGACTATTTCACCGAGCTGGGCCGGCGCCTGATCCGGGTGCTGGATGCCCGTACCGCTGACGGCTTCGTGTTCCGGGTGGATATGCGCCTGCGGCCCTTTGGCGACGCCGGTCCGTTGGTGGCCCACTTCGACGCCCTGGAGGCCTACTACCAGACCCATGGCCGCGAATGGGAACGCTACGCCTGGATCAAGGCCGCCCCCGTGGCGGGGGACGCTGCGGCCGGCGCCCGCCTCATGGCTCTGCTTAAGCCCTTTGTTTACCGCCGTTATCTGGACTACAGCGCCTTTGAGTCCCTGCGGGAAATGAAAGCCCTGCTCCAGTCCCAGGTGCGGCGCAAGGGTCTGGAGGACAACATCAAGCTGGGGGCCGGCGGCATCCGCGAAATCGAGTTCATCGCTCAGGCCTTTCAGCTCATCCGCGGCGGGCGGGATGCCCGCTTGCGCCAGCGTGCGCTGCTGCGGGTGCTGGAGGAACTGGCGGCGGGGGGGCATTTGCCCGGTTACGTCTGCCGCCAGCTCAAGGAGGCCTACGTGTTTTTGCGCCTTGCGGAGAACCGCTTGCAGGAATACGCCGATGAGCAGACCCACGCCCTGCCCACCGGGGCCACCGCCCGCCTGCGCCTGGCCCACGCCATGGGCTTTGCCCACTGGGACGCGTTTGCCGCCGTATTGGCCGGGCATCGCCGGCGGGTGCAGGAGCATTTCGAGCAAGTATTCAGCGCCCCCCAACGGGAAGACGGGGGGGCGCGGGAGGCCGGGGGTTGGGCGGCGCTGTGGGGGGCTGAATCGGCGCCGGCAGAACTGGCTGCCCACCTGCGCCGCCAGGGATTCGAAGACGCCGACGAGGTGGCGCGCCGCCTGCTCCGGTTCAAACATTCCGCCGTCTGCCGCGCCCTCAGCGCCCGTGGCCGCGACCGCCTGGATCAGCTCATGCCCCTGCTTTTGGGGGCGGTGGCGGCGGCGCCCCGGCCCGGCGCCACCTTGAACCGCCTGCTGGATTTGCTGGCGGCCATTGTTCGCCGCAGTACCTACATCGCCCTGCTGGCGGAAAACCCCACCGCCCTGTCCCAGTTGGTCCGGCTGTGCGCTGCCAGCCCCTGGATCAGCCGCCACCTGGCCCGCCATCCCATTCTGCTGGACGAGTTGCTCGATGCCCGCACTCTCTACGCGCCCCGCAGCCGGGAGGCCCTGGGAGAAGAATTGCAGCGCCTGCTGGCCGGTTTGGCGCCGGAGGATCTGGAGGGGCGCATGGACGCCTTGCGCCAGTTCAAACAAAGCAATGTCCTGCGGGTGGCCGCCGCCGACGTCATGGGCCGCTATCCGCTGATGGCGGTCAGTGACCACCTTACCTGGATCGCCGAGGCGGTGCTGGAGACCGTGGTGCGCCAGGCCCGGGCCGGCTTGGAACCGCGTCACGGCTGGCCGCTGCTGGACCGGGGCGGCGGCCCGGCGGAGGCCGGTTTCGCGGTGGTGGGCTACGGCAAGCTGGGGGGCATTGAGCTGGGTTACGGCTCCGATCTTGATCTGGTGTTTTTGTACGATGACGAGGGGCGGCCCCTGGGCAGCGGCGGTGCGCGGCCCTTGGATAATGCCATGTATTTCGCCCGCCTGGGTCAGCGCATCATTCATTGGTGCACCGCTCACACCGCCGGTGGTGTGCTGTACGAGGTGGACATGCGCCTGCGCCCCAGCGGCAGCGCCGGGTTGCTGGTCTCGGGTCTGGGCGCCTTTGCCCGGTACCAGCGGGACAGCGCCTGGACCTGGGAGCACCAGGCGCTGGTCAGGGCCCGGGTGGTGGCGGGCGATGCGGCGCTGGCGCGGCGCTTTGAAGTGGTGCGGGCGGAGGTTCTGGGCCGGCCGCGCGACCTGGCGGCGCTGCGCCGGGAGGTCTGCGACATGCGCCGGCGCATGCGGCGGGAGCTGGGCCGCGGCAGCGCTGAGCGCTTCGATCTCAAGCAGGATGCCGGCGGTATCGCCGATATCGAATTTATGGTTCAATACGGCGTCCTGGCGTGGGCCCGGGGTCACCCGCAGTTGCTGCGCTACACCGACAATATCCGTCTGCTGGACGCGTTTGCACAAGCGGGCTTGCTGGCTGCGGAGGACGCGGCGCAGTTGGGCGAGGCCTACCGCGCCTACCGCGCAAGGGTTCATCAACTCACCCTGCAGGAAGAGCCGGCCGTGGTCGCTGCCGCGGAATTCGTCAGCGAGCGCGAGGCCGTGCGCCGCATCTGGCGGTCCGTGTTCGGCGAGGACGCCGCGCACGCCTGAACATCCTGCCCGGGGTGGGCCGGGCTCGCCGCGCGGCGGGGCTGCCACTTCAGAACAGGATGTTGAAAAAGGCCCTCCCGGCCATTTGCAACGCCGGCAGCCGCTGACGCGGTTTTCGGTTTTCTCGTATTTTCAATGAGTTATTGTCATTGGAAATGACGGTGTCACCGTACACCGCACACAGCTTGCTGAACACGGAGTTTTTGACAAGCTGTTAAAGAATTGATCCGGCCTGCATCCCCGCTACAAAATGGGGGACAGGCAGTGAGTGCTGTTTTGTGACTGAGGAGAACAACGTGAAGAACATGGCGGAGCGCGACGGGGTCATCTGGCTGGACGGTGAGCTGGTGCCTTGGCGCGAGGCCAGGGTCCATGTGCTGACCCACACCCTGCACTACGGCATGGGCGTGTTTGAAGGAGTGCGTGCCTATCACACCCCGCGCGGTACGGCGATTTTCCGTCTTGCGGAGCACACCGACCGCCTGTTCCGTTCCGCCCACATCATGCGCATGGCCCTGCCCTTTGACAAAGCCACCGTCAACGCGGCCACCCGGCAGGTGGTGCGCGACAACGGCCTGGATGCCTGTTACATCCGCCCCATGTGCTTTTACGGGTCCGAGGGTATGGGGCTTCGGGCCGACAACCTCAACGTGCACGTGATGATCGCCGCCTGGTCCTGGGGTGCCTACATGGGGGAGGAAAACCTGCGTCGCGGCATCAAGGTGCGCACCTCCTCCTACACCCGCCATCATGTCAACATCAGCATGTGCAAGGCCAAGGCCAACGGCCACTACATCAACTCCATGCTGGCCTTGCAGGAAGCCTTGGAATGCGGCTGCGACGAGGCTTTGTTGCTGGACGCCGAGGGTTATGTGGCCGAGGGCAGCGGCGAGAACGTGTTCATCGTCCGCGACGGTGTGCTCTTCACCCCCGAACTCACCTCCGCCCTGGACGGCATCACCCGCGACACCCTCATCAGGCTGGCGGTGGAGCTGGGCTACACGGTGCGGGAAAAACGCATCACCCGCGACGAGGTGTACGTGGCCGACGAGGCCTTCTTCACCGGCACCGCCGCGGAGGTCACCCCCATTCGCGAGCTGGACGGGCGGCGCATCGGCACGGGGGAGCGCGGGCCCGTCACCGAGCAATTGCAGACCTTATACTTTGATCAGGTGCACGGCCGTCGCAGCGAAAATGCCGAGTGGCTGACCTTGGTGTGAGTCGCGGGGTGAGTGCCGCATTGTTGTTTGATTCAAGAATATTCTGATACTGGAGGAGAGAGGCGTGGCCGGAACCGCAGGAGGCGCTCAAGCCATCGAACCCAACGCACAACACCGCTACACCGTCACCCGGGCCGATCTGCCCTTGCATTGCCCGCTGGACGGCATGAGTTTGTGGAATTCCCATCCGCGGGTGTTCCTGCCCATCGAGGAAAACGGCGGCAAGGTCCAGTGCCCCTATTGCGGGGCGGAATACACGCTCAGCGAGGACGACGCATCCTGAGTGCCGGTGTTTCCTCTGGGGTGCCCCGGCGGTTGACGGTGGTACAAATGCTTCCCGCGCTGGAATCCGGCGGGGTGGAGAAAGGGACGCTGGAAGTGGGGCGCCACTTGGTAGCGCGGGGCCACCGCTCCATCGTCATCGCGGCGGGCGGGAGGCTGGCGCCGCAACTGGTGGCCGAAGGCAGCGAGCACCTGCCCTGGCCCGTGGGCGCCAAGCGCCTGGCCACGTTGCGCTGGGTTCACCGGGTGCGGCGCCTGCTCGCCGAAGAGCGCCCCGACATCCTGCACCTGCGTTCCCGGCTGCCGGCCTGGATTGGTTATCTGGCCTGGCGCGGCTTGCCGCCGGCGGCCCGTCCCGCCTTGGTGACCACCTTCCACGGTTTCTACCGGCCGGGCCGCTACAGCGCCGTGATGACCTTTGGGCAAGCCCTTATCGCCATCTCCGCCACGGTCCGTGATTACATTTTGAAGACTTACCCGCAGGTCTCTCCCCAGCGCATTGTGGTTATCCCCCGGGGCGTGGATCCGGCGCAGTATCCTTTCGGTTATCAGGCGCCGCCGCCGTGGCGGGAGCGGTGGTGGGCGGAGTTTCCGCAAACCCGGGGGGGGCGTCTGCTGACCCTGCCCGGCCGCCTCACCCGCCTCAAAGGGCATCACGATTTCATCCGGCTCGTTGCCCGTCTGAACGCCGCTGGCCTTGACGTCCGTGGTGTGGTGGTGGGTGGCGTGGACCCCCGGCGCCGCGCTTATGCAGCGGAGATCCGGCGTCTGGCGGAGCGGGAGGGCGAGGGGCGTATCGTGTTCACCGGTCACCGCGACGATGTGCGGGAGATTTACGCCGTGTCCGATGTGGTGCTGTCCCTGTCCCGCCAGCCCGAATCCTTCGGCCGCACGGTGCTGGAAGCCTTGAATCTGGGGGTGCCGGTGGCAGCGTATGCCCACGGTGGCGTGGGGGAAGTGCTGGGCCGGCTCTGGCCTGAGGGCGCCATTGCCCCGGGTGACGAGGAGGCCCTGTTTGAGCGGGTGCGCGGGTGGTTGGGGCAGCGCCCTGTGCTGGCGCCGCCGCAGGGCTACACCTTGGCGGAGATGCTGGACCGCACCCTGCAGGTATACACGGACGTGGGGGGCCGGGTGGGCATATGAGTGAGGGCCGGGCGGTGCTATTGGGCGGAGAGCAGGCGCGCTGGCGTTTCCTGTGGCGGGAGTGGTGGCCGGTCTTGCTGATCTGGTCCTGTCTCGCGCTGCTGCCCTTTGCGCGGTCGGTGGAAGTGCCCGTCGTTATCATGGCGGGTTTGGGGCTGCGGTTGCTGTTCAAGCATGGCCGGACACTGGTATGGCAGGGCCCGGCGCGGCTGTTCTCCGTGGTCTTTTTCTTGTTTTGGGTGCCGGCCCTGCTGGCGCTGCCCGATGCCGTGCATGGGCAGAAATCCCTGATCGGAACCCTGGCCTATCCGCGTTTCTATTTGGCCGGCCTGTTCATTCTGCACGTGGCAGCCCGGCCGGCGCTGCGCCGGCGCCTGTTGTGGCTGAGCGCTTGCCTGGTGCTGGTGTGGCTGGCGGATGCCGTGCTCCAGTTTGTAGTGGGGCGCGATATCCTGGGCTATGAGTACGTGCCGGGCCGGCTCAACGCCCTGTTTGGCGAAGAGTCCAAGCGCTTCGGCTATGTGCTGGTGATTTTGGTGCCGCTGTTGTTTGAATACGCCCGCCGTCACTGGCCGCGCAGCGTGCAGGCCGTGGTGGTGCTGGTGACGGTGGCGGTGGTGTTGCTGGCGGGCAGCCGCGCCGCCTGGATCACCTTGTTCGTCATTGGCGTCGCCTATCTGGTGTTGCATGCGCGCGCCCGGGGCGCCGTGCCTTGGCGCGCGCTGGGGGGCTTTGTCCTGGGTGTGGCCCTGATTCTTGCGGCCGCATATACCTTGCATGAGCCCTTCCACCAGCGCCTGGACAAATCCTTGCTCGTTTTGCAGGGTGATAAAGCCTCGGTGGATACGGCGATCTCCCATCGCCTGCCCATCTGGACTGTGGCCATCGCCATCTATGCCGACCACCCCGTGAACGGCATTGGCATGCACGGTTTCCGTTATGCCTACGTGAACTACGCCCAGCCCGACGATCCCTTTGTCAATCCAAAAACGGGCACCGGCGCCCTGCACGCCCACCAGCTCATTTTGGAAATTGCAGCGGAGACGGGCAGCTTCGGCCTGGTGGGTTTCATCATCGCGTTGTTTCTGGTGCTGCGCCTGGGGTTGCGGGCGCCGCCGGCGGCACGTCCGGCCCTGTTGCCCTGGGGCTTGATGTTGCTGGCCCTGCTGTTTCCTTTGAATACCCACGTGCCGGCGTATTCTCAGCTCTTGTCGGTGTTGTTGTGGTGGGCCACGGCGCTTTTCGTTGCCAGTGGTACAGAAGGGGCTGTTGCTTGTCTCGGCGGGGAATGCGGGGAGGCAAAACAAGTGTAGTGATCAGTCTGCGTATTCCCGCCCGCTTTGAGGGCGGTGCTGAACGGCGTGGCAGGTACGGCCTTGGCTCGCGTTTCGGCTGCCTCCCCTTGCCTCAGCCGGCCCTGTCGCAATTCGTGCGGGACGGCCCGGCAATTTACAATGTATCAAGCACAGGAGCAGCTCTGTCGGCGGCCATGAAAACGCTGAGCCGTGCCGCGCACGCTGGACGAGACCGCTGAATGGGCCATGAGCCTTGGCGGTGGCTACGACCTCATCAAGACGCTGCCCGTCAAGTGGGAGCTGCTGTTCATCGACGGTAACCACAGTGAAGCGGGCGTGGAGCAGGATTACCGCCATCTGGTGCGCCCGGGCGGCATCATCGCCTTTCACGACATCGTCGAGCACCAACCGCTTTCCGGCAACCAGGTCCGGTCGTTTCGGCAACGGCTCAGGGCCGAGGCCGAAACGGAAGAGTTTGTTGCCGATTCTGGGCTATGCGGATTCGGTATTGGCACTATCCGTGTGCCGGAGTGAGGCGTGCCAGGGCGGCCGCCACGGCAGCGCGCACTGCGGTGTGGGAAAAAAAACGTTCGTAGGTGAGGCGGGCCTGCACCCCGGCTTCTACGAGCTGTTCCGGCTGAGCGGCGAGCGTGGCGACGGCCGCGGCCAGGGCAGCGGGATCGCCCGGTGGCACCTGGAACAGCCCGCTGCCCCCGTCCGCACTCAAGGATTCCGGGTAAGCCGGGCCGCGCCGGGTGATGACCGGGCGACCGCCGGCCAGGGCCTGATAGACCTTGTTGGGAATCACCCGGGCGGCTTTGTCTGAGGTGCCGAACACGCCCAAACAAAGATGAGCCCGGTGGATGCGCGGGGGCAATCGTGCGTAGGGCAGCCAATCTTCGAAGTGCACACAGGTCAGTCCCGCAGCGGCTCTCTGGCAGGAAGCGCGCAGCGGCCCGTTGCCCACCAATATCCAGCGCACTGGCGGTCCGGCGTACCGCCGGGCGGCTGCCACGATGGTTTCTACCCCTTGCAGGGCGATGAAGCTGCCGAAGAACAACACCTCCAGGGGCGTGCCCCGGGCAGGGAGGGAGAGCGGCTGGGGCTGGAACAGGGTCTCTTCGGCGCCCACCGGAATTACCGCCAGGCGGGAGTCGGGCACGCCCAGGGTATCGCGGAAAAACGCGGCGTGGGAGGCGGTGTCCGCAACCACCAAATCCGCCTGGCCAAACAACAACTGCTCCCAACGGAGCAGCCGCTGTGCCGCGCCCGATGCGGCCGTGAACTTGCGTCGTTCGAACACCTGTTTGTCGTAGGCGCTGATCAAGGGATCAAACACCAGTGGGACACCGTGCCGGTGCGCCCACTGGTGCGCCGCCGCCATATCGCGCTGCCGGAAACAGGGTACCCACAGCAAATCGGAGGCGCGCGTTTTTTGCCAGCGCGCCTCCCACCGGCCCAGCGCGGAAACGCGGGGACGAAAATCCGCCACTTCCCAGCCGAGTTCTGTGAAACATTGGCGTACAATGCGGTTACGGGAATAATCGGGATCGAAACGGCCCCACCACAACACGGTGGGGTCGCGCGGCGTGTCAGACATAAGCGTCGAATCGGAGAAGTGAACCGGCCAATGGAAAAATTATCAGCTTTCATCACCACCTACAATAACGCCCGCACCCTGGCGGCGTGTCTGGAAAGCGTGAAATGGGCCGATGAGTGCGTGGTGCTCGATTCCTACAGCAGCGACGACACCCCCGCCATAGCGGCGCGGTACCACTGCCGTTTCCATCAGCACGAGTTCATGGGTTATGGTCCGCAAAAGCAAATGGCCCTGGAAAAAACCACTTATCGCTGGGTGTTGCTCCTGGACGCCGACGAGGCCCTCTCTCCCGAACTGCAACAAGAAATCCAAGCCCTGATGCAAGCCGGCCCCCAGGCCGACGGCTACGAGCTGGCCCGCCAGGAGCAAATGTTCTGGCGCATGGCCAACCCCCGCGCGCGCATGAATTATTACCTGCGCCTGTTCGATAAAAGCAAAGGCCGCATTTGCGACATGCCCGTCCACGCCGCACCCAAAGTGGAGGGACGCACTGAACGCTTAAAGGGTGCGTTCTACCACTACGGTGAAGTGAGCGTGGATGAAAAAGTCGCCAAGATCAACGCCTATTCCACCGGTTTGGTGGCGGATAAAGTGGCCAAAGAAAAGCGGCCAGGCCCGTGGATAATGGTGGTGTATCCGCCGGTGTACTTTGTGCGGACGTACGTGTTCAAACGGAACTATTTAAACGGCTGGCCGGGGTTTATGGCGTCCGTGGTCAGTGCGTTCTATGTGTTCCTCAAATACGCCAAGCTCTACGAACACCAGCAGCGGCAGGCGCACGGGGACAGCTTGCTGCCGAAGGGGGCGCCGTCATCGTTCCTGTCGAAGGACGCCTGATGGTCAAAATGGATATGAGGCGCGGCGTGCAGCCCGCAGCGCGAGGTGGGTATCACACCGCCCCCAAGCCCTGCAATGTCTCAAACACCGCCTCCGGGCTCACCAGCATCATACAACTGTGATGGCTGCAATGTTTGTTGTAACAATTGATGCAATGTATCTTCGCCTGCAAGGCTTTGATCTGCTCACCCACGGGCTTGACCCGGCGCGGGTCGGTGGGGCCGCAGATGACGGCCATGGGGGTGGTGGTGGCGGAGGCGATGTGGGCGGTGCCGGTGTCGTTGGCGACGATGCAGCCGGCATTCTCGCATAGCGGTGGAATATCCAGCAGTTCGGTCTGGCCGCACAGGTTGATCACCCAATCGCCGCAGTGTTGTTGGATGGTCTGGCATTCCGCCATTTCGTCCCGCGCGCCCAAGAGCACTATGCGGTCGTAGCCCGCTTCTCTCAAATACAAGCCCAAGGCGCTGTACCGTGGTGCACCCCAGCGTTTGAGATAACCTGCGGCCTGGCAGCCGGGCAAAAATACCGCGTAGCGTGAGCCGGCCACGCCCTGTTCCTTTAATAGTTGCTCTGCGCGGACGCGGTGTTGTTCGGGGATATGCAATACCGGCCGTGGTGTGACGGTGGGAATGCCCCCCGCCTGCAAAGCGGCTCGCAAGTGGTCGAAGGCGTGTACCGTGGGCGCTTGCGGTGGCGGTGCGATGTTGTAGGGGAGGCGCCGGTGCGTGCCCAGACGGCAGGGGATGCGGGCGCCGCTCAGCAACAAAAGGCTTTGCAGAATGCGGGCGCGGTCGTTGGATTGTAAGTCCACCACCAAGTCATAGCGCCCCGCCCGTACGGTCTTGAGCCACGCCAGCATGGCACTGGCGCCATTGCGCACGGGGATGTCGATCACTTTGCTAAAGCGCGGGTCGGCCCGAAACAGGGGCGTCCAGGCGGGAAAAGTGTTGATGTGCAAGGTGGCGTCGGGAAAGGCGCGGCGTACGTCTTCCATGGCCGCGGTGCTGATCACCACATCCCCCAGGGCGCTCCACTTCATGATCAGGATGCGGCGGATGTGGTCCCGCGCCGGCAGGGGTGTTGCCTGGTTAACGGTAGACATCGGCCTCTCCCGCCGGGCGCGTTTTAAAACGCCGGTGCACCCAAAGGTATTGGGCCGGTGCCTTTTGTATTTGCGCTTCGAAGATTTGATTCAAACGCGCGGTGTCGGCCACGGCGTCGTCACTGGGAAAACCGTCCAACGGTGGGGAGACCACCAGGCGATACGCCCGTCCCTCCGCCACGCGGTAGGTTACCACGGGCACGAGGGCGGCGCCGGTGATTTTCGCCAGGCGCGAGGTGGCGGTGATGGTGGAGGCGGGCACGCCGAAGAAGGGCACGAAGGCGCTTTGTTTGCCGGCGTAGTTTTGATCCGGCGAATACCACAGCGCGTTGCCGCCTTTGAGCAGGCGCACCATGGTGCGCATGTCATCGTGCAGCACCAAGCCCGCCGCGTGGGAAATGCCCGTTTTCCTGTGGGCGATGCGGGCGCGCCGCTGACAGGCTTCAAACAGGGGGTTTTTGTGTAAGCGGTAAGTGAAGTGCACCGGCGCATGCATGCTGAGCAGACGGCCGCAGACTTCCATGGTCGTGAAATGCGCGGGCATCACGATCACGCCGCGGCCCTGCTCCAGCAAGCGGGTTAAATGTTCCATGCCTTCGACTTGAATGCAGGGCCAGAGTGTGCTGTCTTTGGCCCACCATGCCACTGCCGTTTCCACCAGGGAAAGCCCCAGCGATTCCATGTGTTCGCCGAGCAGGGTTGCGCGGGCCTGATCGTCCAGCCCGGGCAGGCACAGGACGAGATTCACCGCGGCGATGTGGCGCCGGCGGCGGCTTATGCGGCCGAAGGTGTTTCCAATAAAACGGCCCAGCCGGATGCGAAAACCAGGGGGCAGTCGGGCGATGAGTTTCATCAGGCCGATGCCCGCCCAGGTGGGCCAGTAGCGGGGCGCAAAGAAGCGTGGTTCCAGGGGTGGGGCGGTGTCGGGCATCGAAACCTTCGTAAAAGCCTCACATTCTACTCGATCCGGGTGAATTCGGCCGCCCCGCGGCGTGATAAACTAGCGCGCCGTATCGGGGTTGTTTGAGTGCAGTGCTGAAATCTGGTGCTGGTGCTATCCGTTCCACCCCCACCCTGACCCTCCCCCTGTAACAGGGGGGTAAGAGGTCGCGGAGCGCGTGAGTGTGTGGCTTGCGCGTGGCATTTGTATTTTGCTTTGTCTGCACTGGCCTGATTGAACGGTTCCATATGACTATCCACATCCCCGATTTCCAAGCCGCCCGCGTGCTGGTGGTGGGTGACGTGATGCTGGACCGCTATTGGCATGGCGGCGCCTCGCGCATATCGCCCGAGGCGCCGGTGCCGGTGGTGCGGGTGGGGGAAACTGAAGACCGGCCCGGCGGCGCGGGCAATGTGGCGTTGAACCTGGCCGCCCTGGGTGGCGGGGTGACGCTGGTGGGTGTCACCGGCGCCGATGAATCCGCCGCCTTGGTGGAGGCCCAGTTGGCCGCCGCCGGGGTGGACTGCCGCTTTGAAAAGATGGGCGGCGCGCCCACCATCACCAAGCTGCGCGTTATCAGCCGTCACCAACAGCTCATTCGTTTGGATTTTGAACAAGCCTTGCCCGCCGCGGCGGCCGCCGCGGTGCTGGCGCACGCCCGCGCCTGTTTGCCCCAGTGCCAAGTGGTGCTCTTGTCCGACTACGGCAAAGGGACGCTGGCTGCGGCACCGGAGTTGATTGCCGCCGCCCGCCGGGCGGGCCGTCCCGTGCTGGTGGACCCCAAGGGCCGGGATTTCAGCCGCTATCGCGGTGCCACCGTGGTCACCCCCAACTGGGCCGAGTTCGAAGCCGTGGCGGGCGAATGCCCCAGCGAAGAGGACATGGTGGTCAAAGCCCGCGCCCTGCTGGAGGCCCACAATTTGGGGGCCGTGCTGGTCACCCGCGGCGAGCAGGGCATGAGTTTGATGCAGGGGGGCCGCCCGCCCTTGCATCTGCCCACCCGCGCCCAGGAGGTGTACGACGTCACCGGCGCCGGTGACACGGTCATCTCCACCCTGGCCGCCGCTTTGGCCAGCGGCGAATCCCTGGAGCAGGCCACGGCCCTGGCCAATCTGGCCGCCGGGGTGGTGGTGGCCAAGCTGGGCACGGCCACGGTGAGCGTGCCTGAACTGCGCCGCGCCCAGCGGGACAGCCACGTGAGCGAAAGCGGCGTGCTGAGCGAGGCCCAATTGCTCGCCGCCGCGGCCCAGGCCCGTGCCCACGGGGACGCGGTGGTGATGACCAACGGCTGTTTTGACATTTTGCATCCCGGCCACGTGGCCTATCTGGACCAGGCCCGCAAACTGGGCGACCGTTTGATTGTGGCGGTAAACGATGACGCATCCGTGCGCCGTTTGAAAGGCCCGTCCCGCCCCATCAATCCGCTGGATTACCGTCTGGCCATGTTGGCCTCACTCAAGAGTGTGGACTGGGTCGTGCCCTTTTCCGAAGACACGCCGGAACGTCTGATCTGCGCCGTTGGCCCGGATTACCTGGTGAAAGGCGGTGACTACCGGCCGGAGGCCATTGCCGGCTACGGCTGCGTCACCGGCCGCGGTGGCAAAGTGATTGTCTTAGATTATGTGGACGGCCATTCCACCAGCCGCATCATTGAAAAAATCAAGGAGCAGGCATGATCATCATCACCGGTGGCGCCGGGTTTATCGGGTCCAATCTGGTCAAAGCGCTGAACGGGCGCGGCCGGCGCGACATTCTGGTGGTGGACAATCTGAGCCGGGGCGAGAAGTTTAACAACCTGGCCGACTGCGACATCGCCGATTACCTGGACAAGGAAGATTTCCACCAGGCCATTGCAGGTGGCCGCCGCTTTGGCGAGGTGGAGGCCGTGTTCCACCAGGGCGCGTGTTCCACCACCACCGAGTGGGATGGGCGCTACATGATGCGCAACAATTACGACTACTCCAAGCAACTGCTGCACTATTGCCTGGCACGGGGGGTGCCGTTTATTTACGCCTCCTCCGCCGCGGTCTATGGCGCCGGCCCTGTCTTCAAAGAAGAGCGCCGCTTTGAGGTGCCGCTGAACGTTTACGGTTATTCAAAGTTCCTGTTCGACGAATACGTGCGCCGCCTGTGGTCGGGCGCCGCCAGCCAAATCGTCGGCCTGCGGTATTTCAACGTCTACGGCCCCCGCGAACAACACAAAGGCAGCATGGCCAGCGTGGCCTATCATCTTCATCAACAACTGTTGCAAGGGGATACCGTGAAACTGTTCGAAGGCTGCGACGGCTACGCCGACGGCGAGCAGCGGCGGGATTTCATTTATGTGGACGACGTGGTGGCGGTGAACCTGTGGTTCTTGGAACACGGCGGCAAATCCGGCATTTTCAACCTTGGTACCGGCGCCGCCCAGGCCTTCAACGACGTGGCCCACGCCGTCATCCGCTGGCACGGCCGTGGCAGGATCGAATACATCCCCTTTCCCGGGCATTTGCGGGGGTGCTATCAGAGCTACACTCAGGCCGACATGAGCGCGCTCAGGGACATTGGTTTTGATGGCGGCTTTGCCACCGTGGAAGAGGGCGTGCGGCGCTATCTGGACTGGCTGAGCGGCGCCGCGCGGTGATGCGCCACCTCTATTCCGGCCTTTTGTATCTCATCACCCCCTGCGTTGTCCTGCGCCTGCTGTGGCGCAGCCGCCGCGCCCCGGATTACCGGCGGCGTTGGGGCGAACGTTTCGGGTGGGTGCCGGTGCGGGACCAGCCGTGCGTCTGGCTGCACGCCGTATCCGTGGGTGAAGTGCAGGCCGCCGCGCCTTTAATTGAATGGCTGTTGGCGCGCGGCGAAGCGGTATTGGTCACCACCACCACGCCCACCGGCTCCGAGCGGGTGCGGTCCCTGTTCGGCGGGCGGGTGGCCCATTGTTATCTTCCCTATGATTTGCCCGGCGCAGTGGCCCGTTTTCTGAAAAGGATCCGGCCGCGCCTGGGCGTTATCATGGAAACAGAGCTGTGGCCCAATCTGTTTCGCGCCTGCCGCCGTGCCGAGGTGCCGCTGGTGCTGGCCAACGGCCGCCTGTCCGAGCGCTCCGCCGCAGGCTATCGCCGTCTGGGCGGCTTGGCGCGGGAGGTGGTGCGGGATCTTTCCGTTATCATCGCCCAAGGTCAGGCCGATGCCGGGCGCTTTTTGTCTTTGGGCGCCGAGCCCGAGCGGGTGCGGGTCAGCGGCAACATCAAATACGATTTATCTTTTCAGCCCGGCACCAAAACCCAAGCCGGCATCCTGCGCCGCATGTGGGGCGAAGCGCGGCCCGTGTGGATTGCCGCCAGCACCCACGCGGGCGAAGATGAACCAATATTGGAGGCCCACGCCCGGGTGCGCCGGCGTCTTCCCGAGGCCCTGCTGGTGCTCGTCCCCCGTCACCCCGAACGTTTCGATGCCGTTGCCGAACTTTGTGCCCGGCGCGGCTGCCCCGTCGTGCGCCGCACCGAATGGCGCGCCTGCGAGCGGGGCACCCAGGTTTTTCTGGGCGATACCATGGGCGAACTGCCCATGATGTACGCGGCTTCCGATGTCGCCTTCGTCGGCGGCAGCCTCGTCCCCACCGGCGGCCACAACGTGCTCGAACCCGCAGCCCTGGGCGTGCCCGTCGTCGTCGGGCCCCACATTTTCAACTTCGCCGCCATCAGCGACGCCCTGATTGCGGCCGGCGCGGCCGTGCGGGTGATGGATGCCGGGGAACTTGCCGGGGCCGTGCACACCTTCCTCGTTGATCCCGATGCCCGTCGCAGCGCCGGTGCCAGGGGGGCGGCATGGGTGGCCAACAACCGCGGGGCCTTGAGACGGGTGCAGGATATTGTGGAAGCGTTTTTGGTGGGGGCTTGGCGGGGGTAAGGGGCTATTGGTCTGGTGATGCCGTACCGCTACATCCTTCTTCTGTTGAAAAGGGAGACGAGAGGGATTTCCATTTTGGAATTCAAGCGCAAGCGTTGCGTTTAAGGGGTCTGACCCCTTTTTGGAGCTGTTTCGTCCCTTACTTACTTGGAAGCTGACGATGGATGATGCTGAACAAGATGTTGGTGCCGTGTGGGTCCTGGCTGACGACCGTACCGGCAATGTGAACCAGGCGGTGGGGGTGGCGGAGGCCTTGGGGGCTCCTTTCGCGATCAAGCCGCTGGCCTATGACCGCTGCGGGGGGTGGCCCAATCTGGTGCGGGGGGCGTCCTTGCTGGGGGTGGCGGGGGACAGCCGCGCCGCCCTGGCACCGCCCTGGCCGCGGGTGGTGATCGCGGCGGGGCGGCGCACGGTGCCGGTGGCGCGTTACATCAAGAAGCAAAGCGGCGCTCGGACCTTTCTCGTGCAGATCATGTGGCCGGGGCCGCCGCTGGGGGATTTGGATCTGGTGGCGGTGCCGGAGCACGATGAGGTGCCGGCGCAGGTCAATGTGATGCGCACACTGGGAGCGCCCCACCGGGTGACGCGGGCACGGATCAGTGCGGAGGGGGAGAAGTGGCGCGACTGTTTCGCCGATCTGCCCCGGCCGCGCATCGCCATGTTGGTGGGTGGCGCGGCCAGGGACAAAGGCTTTGATGCCTCGGTGGCGGGAGACTTGGGACGGCGGGCTTCCGAACTGGCCCGCAGCGCCGGCGGGAGTCTGCTCATCACCACCAGCCGCCGCACCGGGGTGGTGGCCCGCAACGCGCTGCTCGGGGCGATTGATGCGCCCGCCTATTTGCACATCTGGTCGCGGGAAGGGGATAACCCGTATTTCGCTTTTCTCGGCTTGTGCGATGGGGTGATCGTCACCGGTGATTCCACCTCCATGTGTTCCGAAGCCTGCGCCACCGGCCGGCCGGTGTACATCTTCGCGCCGCCGGCAAAGACGGCGCCCAAGCATCAGCGCTTGCACCAGGCCCTCTATGCGGGCGGCTACGCCAGGCCCTTGAGGGGGGCATTTGAGGATTGGACTTGTCCGCCTTTGAATGCAGCGGAGGAGATCGCAGCACGGGTGCGGGCGATGGTGCTGCCCTAGTCCGGCGGCGCTTCCAGCATGGCGTTGATCTGGGCGACGTCGTTTTCAGCGAGCAGGCCGGTGGCCTGTTTCAGGCGCAGGGTGTTGAGCAGGAAATCGTAACGGGCGCGGGCGTAGTCGCGCTGGGCGCCGTAAAGCTTACGCTGGGCCTGAAGGACATCGACGATGGTGCGGGTGCCCACTTCAAAGCCGGCCTCGGTGGCGGCCAGGGCGCTTCTTCCGGATACGGTGGCTTGTTTCAGCGCCTTTACCCGGCTGATGCTGGAGAGCACGGAGAGGTAGGCGTCGCGGGTCTGGCGTTCGGTGGCGCGGCGTTGTTGTTCGGCGGCCTCTTTGGCCTGGTTCAGCCGGTGACCGGCCTCGCGCACGGCGGACTGGATCCCCCCGCCCCGGTACAGGGGTACGCTGAGCTGCAGGCCGATAACGGCATCGGTGGACTCGCTGCCGCCGCCGAAGCGGCTGCCGCCGGAATCGGTGTAGCCCATGCTGGCCACGGCATCCACTTGGGGAAAGCGCGCGGACCGGCTCACTTCCATGGCTTCCCGCGCGGCTTCCACGGCAAAACGGCTGGCCGCCAGTTGGGGATTGTGTTCCAGGGCATCGGCAATCCAGGCTGCCACGTCCAGGGGGTCCGGGGAGGGCAGGGCCATGGCGGGACCCGGGGCCTTCAGGTCGGTGACCGGCTCGCCGGTGACTTCCCGCAAGGCCTCCCGTGCCACCGCCAGCTGGTTTTCCGCGGCGATTTCCTGGGCCACGGCCAGGTCGTAAGCGGCCTGGGCCTCGTGCACGTCGGTGATGGCGATCAGGCCCACCTCAAAGCGGCTGCGGGTCTGGTCCAATTGACGGGCGATGGCGTCTTTGTCGGTGCGGGCGAATTCCAGATTGTCGCGGGCGCCCAGGACGCTGAAATACCGTTCGGCCACCCGTACGATCAGCGCCTGGCGGGCGGCATCCAGCTCCGCCTCGGCCTGGGCCGCCTGGGCGTCGGCCTGGTCGCGCAAGGTGAAATAATCGCGCCGGTACACGGCCTGGCTCAGGCTCAGGGAGTAGTTGCGGGTGGTGAAATAATACGTGCTTTCAGAAAAAAACGGCGTGCCGCTGGACAGGGTCTGAGAGCGCGTGCGGTTGATGCTGGCGTCAAAGCCGGCCTGGGGCAGGAGCCGGGCCCGCGCCTGGCGGCTGCTTTCACTCACCGCGCGGGCGGCTTCCAGGGCCTGGTGCAGTTGCGGGTCACTGTCCACTGCCAGGCGGTAGGCGTGAAGCAGGTCATCGGCCTGGCCGGCGCTGCCAAGCAGCAGCAGGGCCGCGCCGGCGATAGGGCTGAAGTAACGCATCGCTTTCAAGTTTAGTAGGTGGCCATGGCAGGATCGACCTCCCGCGCCCAGGCATCCACCCCGCCGCTCAGGTTGAGCACTTTTTTGAAACCCATTTGCTGCAAATAGGCCGCCACCTGGGCGCTGCGCAGGCCGTGGTGGCAGATCACCACGGTCTCCCGCTCCGGGTCCAGGCCGGGCCAGGCCTCGGGAATGCGGCCCATGGGAATGTGTTCAGACCCTTCGATGTGGCAGATGTCCCACTCCCGGGGTTCCCGCACGTCCAGCAGCAAGGGCGGGGATGGCGCGATGTCCAGGTATTCTTTGAGTTCGGTCGGGGTGATTTCCAGCATCGTAAAAACGCCCGTCGCCGGCGTTTGCATGAATGTTCAAAAATCAAAGCGTCTGGGCGCGGGCGCATTGATGAGCGGCGCGAGCACCGTTTCAAACAGGGCTTCTTCCACGAATTGGTTCTCACCCAGCCGGGTGACCAGGGAGGCCTCCATGACCGGCGCCGTTCCCGTGACGGCAAACAGGCGGCCGCCGGATTTCAGCAGCTTGCGGAAATTTTTATCGCCCATGGGCAGGGAGCCGGTGACCGCGATCACGTCGTAGGGGCCGTGCTCCGGCCAGCCCGCCGCCGCGTCGCCGGTTTCCAGGGTGACATTGCCCAGGCCCACCGCAGCCAGACGGGTTTTTGCCAGTGCGGTAAATCCGGGAATGATATCCACGCTGTGGACCCGGGCGGCGGACTTGGCCAGCAGGGCTGTCACATAGCCGCTGCCGGTGCCCACTTCCAGCACGGTGTCGGTGGGTTTGACGGCCAGCGCCTGGAGCAGGCGCGCCTCCACCCTGGGCGCCATCATGGCCTGGCCTTCCCCCAGGGGGATTTCCACATCGGCATAGGCCAGGCCCGTGAAACCCTCCGGCACGAAGTCCTCCCGCGGGGTTTGTTCGATAAGGTTCAGCACCCGTTCGTCCAGCACTTCCCAGGGGCGGATTTGCTGTTCAATCATGTTATGGCGAGCCACAGCCATGTTCATTGCCGTCACGGTTTGTCCCTCTTTTCACCACATAGCCAACCGGGGCACAGGGTAAGCGCTTTGGGGGTGGGAGGCAAGCCGCCGGGGCGATGGGGGGCAGGTGTCGACGTCCTTTACAAGGCCTGCTGAGCGAGGGGGGGGCGATCCAAGTAAATTCAATGTGTTATTGAATCTGGTTCGTATTTTGCCGATAAATTTCCAGGTTTATCAGAGAACGTGGTACACGATCATGAAAACAAAAATGTGCAGCAGGATTCACCTAGCCCTGTGCGCCGCCGCCGTGGCGGGCGCTGTGGCGGCCGGTCCGGCCCAGGCCATCGCCGTGATTGGCGGGGAGGGTCCTGCACCAGGGCCGGGGCCGTTTGGACTCTACACCGATTTTAACGGCTTCAGCGGCACGGGGGCGGAACTGGCCGATGCCCTGGTCACCCCTGGGGGTGGCCTGTCGGTGGTGCCGGGCAGTGCCCAGTATCAGGGGAATTTTGACGGCACGGTATTTCCGAATTTCGACGACGATGGGGGCTTTTTTGTCGAGGGATTTTCTATCAATCCGCTTGGTGGTTCGAGCTACGGTTCGGCCGCGCTTCTGCCGGACGGTGGCGTGGATTTCGGCACCATTGATGGCGCTGACTTTTCCCTTCCGGGCGGTATCCTGCTGACCTCCGGCTTTGCCGCCCCGCCCCTGGCGAACACGGAAACCGGCTTTTCCGGCCTGGCCAGCGGGACGGGTGATGCGGGCTTGGATGAGCTGCTGGCCGCCCGCGACATTTCCGAGACCACCCGGGATGCCACGGTTCTGGCCTTTGACTTCATCACTGACAACCCCGCCATCAACGCCGTGGGGCTGGATTTCATGTTCGGCTCCGAGGAGTATCCGGAATTCGTGGATGCCTTTCCGGATATCGCTGCCGTGTTCGTGGACGAGGTCAATTATGCCGGTTTCGCTGACGGCAATCTGCTCACCGTCACCAGCGCCTCTGTCGGTGGTGGCAATTTCTTCGACAACAACCTCCAGGACGGCACCGCGCCCTTGGCCATCGAATACGACGGCATGAGCCGCCGCCTGCGTCTGATCGGTATGCTGGATCCCGATCTGGATGTGCACTCCATCAAGCTGGCCATCTCCGACACCGGTGATCGGGTGCTCGACAGCGGCCTGTTCGCCGCCAACCTGGAGGGGCTGGTCCTGGGCGGTCCCGGGGGCGCCGGTTTCACCTCGGACGATCCTTTGTTGCCCATCCCCGGTGATGATCCCAGTGACGGTTTTGATTTTGTGGTCACCGTGGGTGACACCGGCGTGGGTATCGACCCCACCCAGCCCATTTTCATCGACCCGCCCGTGGCCACCGGCTATATTTATGAAACCGCCGGGCCGAACTTCGCGACGGTGGTGCTGCCCACGCTCTATCCCCCCAAAACCGGTGATGACAACAAGTATAATCTCTTTGCCTGGAACGGCAGCAGCTATGATTCGCTGGGCGTCGTCGCCGCCGGGGTCACCTACGATTTCCTGGCGAGCTACGCCTCGGGGGTGAGCAAGTTCAAAGTCACCGGGATCGAGCCCCCGGGGCTGGATCCCAGCGATCCTTTGGCCTTCATTACCGGCGTGACCTTTGTCAGTGGTGGGACCTTCGGTGTCACCCAGACGCCCATCGTCAGCAGCAGCACCGTCCCTGAACCGGGCACCGCCTTGCTGCTCATGGGTGGTTTGCTGGGCTGGGGCTACGCCCGCCGCCGGCGCGTTTGCTGAGCGCGCGGTTTGTGCGACCATAGGGCCATGCCGGCATCGCCGGCATGGCTTTTTTTTCGGTGCGCCAGGCATGGCGCGTAGCGCCGTGACTGGCGCTATTTCCCGAGCTGTGGTGGCGAGGGGATGACTTGGGGGTGGAAGTCCCCTACCGGCCCGGCAAGGGGAACGGTTAGCCGAACGGCAAAGGTGCCCATCGCGAGGTGGGATCTGAAGGAAGCTGAAGGCAAAGCACTGGCCCGACGAACAGGAATCGCATAGGAGGCGGCC
>DRLM01000134.1 GCA_011375345.1 Gammaproteobacteria bacterium | reverse complement strand
GATCAAGAACACAGCGAACCGCTTCACAAACAAACGATACATCCTCAAACGACAACTCCGGGTACATCGGCAACGAAAGAATCTCACCGGCGAGCTTTTCAGTCACTGGCAACGCTCCTTCTCCATAACCCAGAAAGCAATACGCTTCCATTCTATGGATAGCATAAGGATAGTGAACCGCAGAACCGACACCGCTTTCCTTCAGGGCAGCGCGCAATTTCTCCCGTTGCGCTGTGCGAACAACATAGAGGTGATAAGCATGCAGCACCCCAGGCCCGGGAACGACAGGAGTGACAACACCACCAAGCAATGTATCGTAACGCTCTGCAATGGCCCGACGCCGCTGAATATACTCAGGCAAATGTTGAAGCTTGACACGCAACACCGCCGCCTGAAGTTCATCCAAACGGGAATTCACACCTTCACGAACTGAATAATGTTGCCCTTCAAATCCATACATCCGAATACTTCGGATACGCCCAGCCAAGCCCCGATCCTTAGTGAAGCACATCCCCCCGTCACCGTACGCTCCAAGATTCTTCGTTGGATAGAAGGAAAAAGCACCGACGTCACCCATTGTGCCAGCCATCACTCCATTGAGCATCGCGCCATGGGCTTGGGCACAATCCTCGACGACAGCCACATCGCGCCCCGAAATGATTGTACGCAATCGTGGTATATCTACGACATTGCCAAAAAGATGGACGGCCACCACCGCTTTCGTTCGCTGCGTCAGGCAGGAATCCAGAAGATCAAGGTCCATCAAGCCAGTCCGTTCGTCCACATCACAAAACACTGGAGTAGCCCCTGCCTCCCGGATCGCGCTAACCGTCGGCACAGCAGTATTCGATACTGTCACTACTTCATCTTCCGGACCCACTTCGAGCGCCCGCAAAGCAATGGCCACGGCATCAGTACCGTTTCCAACCCCAATGGAAAACCCACTCCCACCCAAAAACTCGGAGAACTCATCCTCAAACGCTTCTACTTCTGGCCCCAAAATCAATCGTCCTGATTTCAGAACGCGGTGAATTGCCTCATCAATCTGGGGAGCAAGCATTCGATACTGAGCAAGATAGTCGAACATCGGAATCGCTTTCACAACCAATAATCCTTCTTGTGATCACGAAACCACGCCACGCTGTGAGCCAGGCCCTCAGGCAAATCCACACTCGGCTCCCAACCGGTACGAGCATGAAACGCTGAGTAATCACCGTAATAATCACCAATATCAATAATTCGTTTATCGTCCGGGAATGGGACAATTCTATAGCTAATATCGCAAAGCTCTCCAAGTATCCCCACAAAATCCAACAGGGAATAGTGCCGGGGCGCGCCTAGATTAAACACCTCCCCGTAACATGCTTCACAACCCGCGGCAAGAAGCAGCGCGTCAACAACATCATCAATGTAGTTGAAATCTCTAAGCTGTTTGCCGCTCCCAAACACTTGAATTTCCTCACCCCGTAGGGCCTGTCGTACCAATATACCGATAAACCCCTGACGATTGTTACGAATTTGTTGCCGGGGCCCATATGTATTTGTCAAACGCAGCACTACTGATTTAAGACCATAAATACGATCATAAAGCAAATGGTAATATTCGGCCGCTAGCTTATTGATACCATTCACATCCACTGGTATCGTTGGATGATCCTCCCGCACCGGTAAATTTTGAGCACGCCCATAGACCTGACGAGTTGATGTAAATATAAGTTTCGCATTAGGATTGTTGTGCCTACATGATTCAACAAGATTCATAGTTGATATGCAATTCACACCAAGATCACCGTGAGGATCGCGCATACTATCCCCGTGGCTCACTTGGCCTGCGAGATGAAAAATGTAATCCTTATCCCTAACAAGAACGTTCAGGGAATTCAAATCCCGCATATCAGAGATGTTTACAGCCACATCATTTTCTACTGGCTTAAGGTTGGCGATATTCCCCCCGTGCTCTGGCACCATAGAATCGAGCACTGTCACCTTAGCCCCACGGTTTAGCAGTTCAATCGCCAGATTGCTACCAATAAACCCCAACCCGCCTGTGACCAGAACGTTTTTCCCGGAAAACGCGTGTTCCACTATCACTCCCCCCGCTTTTCGTCAAAGCTCTCTCGTTCGATCGGAATAAACTCCCTAACCACATACTGGGGGCTACCATTATCTTTCAGAAACAAACGCCCAAGATACTCACCAATCATGCCCAACGCGATAAGCTGCACCCCGGCCACAACAAGAATAATGCACACGGTGGACGTCCACCCCACGGGAATAGTGGGATCCGCCAACTTCTCCACGATCACAAAAAGGGCGAAAGCAAAACCCAGCAACGCGAACAATACCCCTCCAATAGAAGCCACCCGAAGAGGAAGGATAGAAAAATTAGTAAACATGTTCAGCCAAAGACTGATCAACTTGTGCAAGTTGTAGCCCGACCTACCCTCCTCTCTGGGATCATGCCCAACCAACACTGTCGCGTATTTTCTCGTAACGCGAAGGATCAGGCCGTCAATATAAGGATAGGGACCATCGTATCGAGACACCTCACCCACCAAAAACCGGTTGATCACCTTAAACGAGGACAAATACAAACCCTTAGGCTTCCCAAGCATCACGCTTGCCACAAAGTTGTTGAACCGGCTGCCTAAATTTCTAAACCAGTGATGCTGTTTCTTCTCATAGCATGAGTATACTACGTCATACCCCTCACTTAGTTTTTCAACCAGCTTTATCACCTCACCAGGCGGATTTTGGAAATCATCATCCATAATGACAGCCGCATCACCAGTGCAATACCGAAGACCAGCCATCACCGCATTGTGCTCTCCAAAATTTTTGGACAAATTCACAAAAGACACTGAACCTCTGTATTTTCGGCATAGCTGCCTACATACTTTCTCAGAGTCGTCTCGAGGACTGCAGTCATTCACCAGAACCACTTCCAACTCATAGCGCCGCGCCAGTTCCTCATGCAACCTACTCACGAGAGGACCGATTGTCTTTGCGCCGTTATAGACGGGAATAATGATAGACAGACGAGCCAGACCCACCCCAGACCGGCGTAACTTATCTTCTGGCTCCATAACAGCATTATCAGAGACATTGTTATTCACAGCCATTGCCAACGACCCTTCTTTATCTTCTTGCCTTGCTTTTATATCAATGCCGAAAATCAAGAACAAAGTACTGGCGACACCTAGTAGCGAGCTGACCTACTAACTCGGCAATCAAACAGGCCGCCCTAACCTATATAATTTTCACTCGTGAAATCCGCTCGCCATTTAGCTACATTGCAGGTAGTTGGCGGGCCCCATTTGGCCGGCACCAAGGCCAAAGACGGCACCTCCCCGTGCCATAACATTAACCAGACGATCTAAATTGATGAACTAGTAGTATTCTCAACTGACGTGCACGTTGACGTCTGAAATTCGGACAATGTTTTCAAACCTATATCAGCCACGGAAATCAGTTAAACCACAACTCTCCCTTAAAACACGTCGAAGCTGCCTCTCACCGAGCACCTGACTTACTCAGCAACAGTATTCGCCCACGACGCATCGAAGCCACAACTTTTCGGAACCCGAAACACGTAGGCCGGCTTTGGCGCTAGCAAACTCTGCATACGACCGGTAACGGCCTGCATCAGCGATGCCGGCAGTATCACGTCGGCAACCGAATCCAAGAACAGCAGAACTTGCTTCCCTACTCCAAACCCCACCGGAGACAGCACACCTTCACCAACCCAACATCGCGGCACCCGGGAAACATCGATCTTTGGATTTCTTCCACCCCAATCCATTGTTTCCTGATCAAGTACTACATATGCCCCTTTCCAGTTCACCGCTGCCGACCAGTCCTGTGCAAGTTCAGAGATGCGCACAAGTGAGCGCCGAACCGGCCACTCCCCGGAAAACTGAGATTCTGCTTCCGATATCACCACCGCGTGGCTTGAAGCGTAGACTGGAACATCTTTACCCTTGGAAAATTCCACCGTGGCTTTGCTATTTGACGAAAAAGCCCTCACTGCTTGCTGCTCCAAAGCAGACAGGACAATGCCACCTCCGACATATAGCAACAAAACAGTCACCAATGCGGTTTTATTCAGCTGTGCCAAGCCATAAGCGGCCAAAACAGCCATTGGGGCGGAGAAAATAAGCATATAGTTGGTCTGCTTGAAAATCCAAGCGAAAGGAGAAATTGAAACGACCGTGAAAGACAACATCGCCAACAACCCCAATACCCATAGCAGCAACGTATCACCACATCCCCATGAACTATCGGTTTTGTTGCTCCAGTAGCGCCACCCGCCCCAAACAAACAGAATACCCAACAGCCAGGTATGCTGAACATTTACAAACAAGTACTGGAAATAGTAGGTTGGCGTATACACCTTGGCGCTGTTGTCTATAACCTTTTGCACCGCGCCACTATCAACCGTGAAGACGTGCAGAGGATCACCGGACAACACCCACATCAGTGCCATATTCAGCGCCAACATGAGAAACCCACCCGCTATCGCCCACAACCATTGATTTACCCAGCGACGACGTAACACCGCATAGGCCAGAAATACCGGTACCGTAAGGATGGCAACGCTGGACTTGATCCAGTATGCAAAGCCCAACGCCACACCAGCGCCAAAATACGCCCCAGATTTTTTTCCCCGGTCCTCTCCCAATATGAACAGGACAAAAGCAAGCGTAATAAAAAAAGCTAACGGCGCGTCGGCCATCATGCGACCAGCGTAGTGGACATGCAGGGGCAAAAAAGCGAGCAACACTGCCGCATATATACCGACCTTCCAACCCCAAAAGCGCCGCGCTAACACATAAACCAGGATCACCTCCCCAAGAGAACACAACAAGGACCATAAATTTGCGCTAAGTTCATTAACTCCAAAAAGGGCCAAAAATGCGGCCACCGGCAAATTTATGCCGTAGCGTACCGCACCTATGTAGTCAGACGCTTGCCAATCCCCATGCAACAGCGCCAAAGCCTGCGCGTTGTACACCACCTCGTCAGAACCAAAAAATCCGGTATAAAAAATCATCCTCACTACGGCCGCCGCCCCAATCAGCAAAATTAGGGCAACCGTATCCATGGATACCCACCGGCAGGGGGAATCTGCGATTGATGAAAAACCCGAACTCCCGGTCATATTCATACGCCATCAACTCTTATAGAAAACCATTGTCACAGGCCCCAATCCAGTCTTGGTTGGATTTACCTTTTCCCGATACCTGATATGCCCATGTCGGATTCAATTTGTGCCAAGCGCCCGATATACGTCAGCGTAACGACTTACGCTCACGCTCCAATTGCGCACATTCTCCACGTACTCACGCGCATTGCGCTTAATCTCCTCACACGATGCGGTGTCGTCAAACAATGTCAAAACGGCGCTCGCTAAAGCATCGGAATTTCCCGGTTTAAACAAACAGCCATTGTCACCATCACGGATGAGTTCCCGGTGGCCACCCACATCGGAGGCCAACACCAGGCGGCCCTGCGCCATGGCCTCCAGGGGTTTCAAGGGGGTGACCAACTCAGTCAGGCGCATGGACAGACGGGGATAGACGAACACGTCTACCAGATCGTAGTAACGCTGCACTTGGTCGTGGGGCACGCGGCCGGTGAAGGTGACATGGCGTTCGATGCCCAGCTCCCGCACGCGCCCTTTCAACTTCGCCTCTTCCGGCCCGCCGCCCACCAGCAGGACATGCGCCTGGCGGTTTGCCGCAATGATCTGCGGCACGGCGTCCAGCAGCAAACCGAGACCTTCGTAGGCATAAAACGAACCGATAAAACCCAGCACCCGCTTGTCCTGCAAACCCAGCGCCTGAACCAGGGCGGGATCCGCCGCGCCCCCCAATGAAAACTTGCTGGTGTCCACGGCATTGGGAATCACCGTCACCTTGTCCCCGGCCACGCCGCGACCGATGATTTCGCGACGCAGACCCTCGCATATGGTGGTCACCGCAGCGGCCCGTTTGATGGCATAGGTCTCCAGCAGCCGGCTCAGGCGGTAGCGCAGCCCCCAGGGCCGCGCGGTACCGTGATCCACCGCCGCATCTTCCCAAAAGGCGCGGATTTCGTAGACCACCGGCAGGCCCAGGCGCTGGCCGATATTCAAGGCGGGCAGGGCGTTCAACACCGGCGAGTGGGCGTGGAGAATGTCCGGTCTGATGGCCAGCACCACTTCCTCCAGACGCCGGGTGAGGGCGTTCATCTGCGCCATCTGCCCCACCACCGGCCAGCCGTCCCGGCCACCGCCCTGATATGGCGTGCGGTAAAAATGAAACCCCTCCACCTCTTCCTCGGCCGGGGCCTCAGGCGCCGCCAGCTGATGTTTGGGTCCGGTCAGGTGAAAGGTTTCCCAGCCCAGTGCCCGTTGTTGGTCCAGGATATTGCGGGTGCGGAAAGTGTAGCCGCTGTGCAGGGGTATCGAATGATCAAGGATATGTAGAATGCGCATACTGTTGACTCGTGTTATTCCGCCGCAACAAGCCGGCGTTGACAGACGTCAAACATCAACAAAGCCCACAAGGCTGTGCTGTGATCGCTGCGACCGGACTGGTGATGGTCGACCAACTGCTGCAGAAAACGCGGATTGAACATGCCACTGTCAGACAATGTGGAGCCGCCGATCATCTCCCGCACCCGCTCCCGCAAGGGCCCGCGGAACCACGCCGCCAGGGGAATGGAAAACCCCATCTTGGGCCGGTACAAAATATCGTGGGGCAAGAGGGGTTCAGAGGCTTTTTTCAGCAGGTATTTCCCTTCCCGGCCCCGCAGCTTGAGGGTGGCGGGCAGGCCGGACATCCATTCCACCAGTTGGTGGTCCAGCAGGGGTACCCGCACTTCCAGGGCATGGGCCATGCTGGCGCGGTCCACTTTGGTGAGGATGTCCCCCACCAGCCAGGTTTTGAGATCCAGATACTGCACCCGCCCCAGGGGGTGGTCGGTGGGCGCCTGCCGGTCGTGCTCACGCAGCACGTCCACGGCATGGTAACCCTGCAAGGAGGATTTGAACGCCGGGCTGAACAAGCGCGCGCGCAAGGGATCGCCGAGCAGGGAGACGCTGTGAAAGAAGCCCGCTACGCTGTCCCGCGCCAGCGCTTCCAAAGTGGATTTGGCGCGCAAGACCCGCGGCGCCCAGTCGGCTTTGGGGTAGAGCTGACCGAGGGCACCGAACAAGGGCCGCCGCAGGCCCAGTGGCAAACGCGACCGTAACCGCTCTTCATATAAATGCCAGCGGTAACGCCGGTAGCCGGCCAGGTTTTCGTCGCCGCCGTCACCGGACAAGGCCACGGTGACGTGCTTGCGCGCCAGCTCGCACACCCGGTAGGTGGGCAACGCGGAGCTGTCGGCGAAGGGTTCGTCGTACACCTGCGCCAGTTTGTCGATCAACTCAAAGTCGTCAGCATCCACGTGCTCGACGTGATGGCGGGTGCGGTAACGCCCGGCCACTCGTGCCGCGTAATCCGCTTCGTTGTAGGCCGGGTCGCCAAAGGCAATGGAGCAGGTGTTGACGGGCTTCCCGGACAGGCCCGCCATGGTCGCCACAACAGCACTGGAGTCCACCCCACCGGAGAGGAACGCGCCCAAGGGCACTTCGGCGATGAGGCGGATGTTGACGGCCTCCCGGATGCGCTGGCGCAGTTCGTCCGCGGCCTCCGCTGCGCTCATGGCCGGCAGGGGAGCGAAGGGCACGTCCCAATAGCGGCGCGGCGCGGGTTCCGGCTGCCCGGGGCCGAAGCTCACGGTGTGGCCCGGTGCCAGCTTGTGCACGCTTTGGAAGATGGTTTTGGGCTCGGGAATGTAGCCGTAGGCGAAATAGTCTTCCACGGCGCGGGGATCCAGTTCCCGTTTGAGCCCGGGGTGAACCAACAGCGCTTTCAGTTCGGAGCCGAAGATGAGCTGGCCGTCGGGCAAGGTGGCGTAAAACAAGGGCTTGATGCCGAGCCGGTCGCGGGCGAGAAACAGCCGCCGGCGGCTGCGGTCCCACAAGGCGAAGGCAAACATGCCGCGCAGGCGCTGCACGCAGTTCTCCCCCCATTCCTCCCAGGCGTGGACGATGACTTCGGTGTCGCAGCGGGTGCGGAATTGATGACCGGCGGCGCTCAGTTCCTTCATGAGCTGGGGGAAGTTGTAGATTTCACCGTTGTACACCACGACCACCGAGCCGTCTTCGTTGAACAAGGGCTGCTGCCCGCTGGACAGGTCGATGATGGACAGGCGCCGGTGGCCCAGGCCCAGGCCGGGCTCGGTGTGCAGGCCGCCTTCATCGGGACCGCGGTGCAACTGGCTGTCGTTCATGCGCGCGAGCAGTCCGCGGTCAATGCGGCGCCGGCCGCGGGTGTCAAAGATGCCGACCACACCGCACACGGCTCAGCGCCCCCCTGCCCGCATCGCGATACCAAACGGCGCCATCACCCTACTCCCGCGCCGCGGCCTGCAAGGCCGCTTCAATGGACGGCACCATGGCCTCGGCAAAGTGCTGCAGACGGGCCTGGGCCTGCTCGGTTTTTTCATCGTAAGGGGTGATCAGCATGACGACGGCCGAGTCATTGGGCTGCCCCAACAGTTTGGTTTTGGCGTCCCAGAGCTTGGCGAGGTAACGATTGGTGGTATAGCGCCCGTCCAGCCAATACCAATACCACACCAGCAGATTGCCGTCTTCGGATTTCAGTCGGGCGGTACGCACCGTCCAGGACTGGCCGCCAAGGCTCAGGCCCCGGCTGCGGTGGGCGATGCGTTTCCATTGCCGGTCCCGCTCCATCACCAGTACATTTTGCGAGGTCACCAGTTCGGCGTCCTGGCGCTGGCTGCGGTAATAGCCCAGATACACGCTGACCGCCTGCCCGTCCTTGAGGTACTTCTGCTGCAAGGCGGCATCCACCCCGAAATACGCCGGCCACCAGTTGGCCAGCGGTTCCGGCACGGCCCGCCAGCCGTCCGCGCCCTGTGGCGGCGCCAGCACGACGGGACGGATCTGGCTGCGCGCCTGGTCGGACATGGCGGCGGCCACCGGCCAGGCCACCACGGCGACAAAGGCCAAGGCCGCGGTCAGAGCCAGCCGGAAAGCAGGGACGGGGGCGGGGGCGGGGGCACGGCCCCGGGCAGCGACAGCAGCCGGGGCGGCCTCGTCCTCGCTCCAGAAGGATCCCACCCAAAACAAGATCAACATGACCAGGCCGAAGAACACCCAGCCATAGAGAAAGTGATCCACGCCGTGAGCCAGTTTGTTGTCACTGAGGTGGGCGATCATGACGATCATATAGGCGCGAGCGCCGTTGGCGAAAATCGGCACAATCACAGCGGCAGCGATGAACAAGGCGCGGCGCCAGTAGCTTTGGTAGTTCAGGTAGGCAAACAGAAAACCCAGGGTCATGGAGGCGATGAGATACCGGATGCCGCTGCAGGCCTCCACCACTGACCAACTGCCGCTGGGGATTTCGAAAAAAGTCCCCTCCCGGTAGACGGGCACGCCCGTGAACTGCAAGGCCGTAACGGCGAAATCAGCGGTGAAATCCACCAGATGGGGAATCAACTCCTCCCCCATGGGCACGGCAAACAACAAAAACCCCAGGGGGAAGGCGATGGTTCTGGTCACGGCCCAGCCCAGCACCGTGAACACCGCCGCGGGGATCATGGCCACCACCGCCAACTGCTGCACCACCAAAACGCTGGCGTAATGACCCAGCAGCCACACGAGTCCCAGCCCCGGCAATAACACCAGGCCCCACCAGGCGGGGCGGGGTGTCAAAGCGGCCAACGCCGCCCGCTTGCGCCAGATAAGATACAGGCTGATGGGGGCCACGAAGAAACCGTGGGTGAAGGTTTCCGACCGCATCCAGATGGCGGCGGTGGAATAGACGGTCTCCCAGTACACGCCCAGCACGGCAGCGACCAACAGCGCCACAGCGACAGCGGACCGGGGCCAGGGGGATGGCAGAGAAGCAGTGTGCGGAGAGCTTGGTGGCATGAGGAACCCTTGTTGTTGTTTTTATTCGCAGCTCAAGGCGAAGCCGGCGCCGGGCCGCCGCGCGGCATTATCGCAAAACCAGACTGCCATTGCCTGCCCTTTCATCCGGCCGCTTCCAGCAGCGTCTTGAGACGCTGCAGATTCTGTTCCCAACTGTAATCCTCTTCCACCCGGTGGCGTGCCTGCGCGCCCATGCTGTCGCTGTCGGCAGCGGCCAGGATTTTCGTTACCGCAGCGGCAAACCCGGCGGCGCGCCCGGCCGCCGCCACCTCCCGGCCCGCTTCCACATGCAGCCCGTCCAGAGCATCCGGGGTCGCCACCACCGGTCTGGCCATAGCCATGGCCTCCAGCACCTTGTTTTGAATCCCCCGGGCGATGCGCAGTGGCGCCACCACCACACGGGCATGGGCCAGATAGGGGCGGATATCGTGCACGGCACCCACCACCATCACGCCGGACAGCCGGCGCAAATCCAGCACAGCGGGGGAAGGCCGGGCCCCCACGATGTAAAACCGGGCCTCGGGCCGCTTCGCCACCACCCGGGGCAGGATGTCCCTGGCAAACCAGCTCACCGCGTCTACATTGGCCCAGTAGTCCATGGCACCGGTGAAGACAATGGGCTCACCCGCCAGGGGATAAGGGTTGGTGTAATCCCGGGCCGGGGAAAAGTAGTCCGTGTCCACGCCGTTGTGGATGCCCTCCACGTGCCGTGCTTCCGGCGCCAGCTTTTTGAACAGATCCGCCTCAGCGCCGGACACCAATACCGTGGCGTCGAAGGCCGCCGCCACCCGCCGCTCAAAGGCCAGCAGGGTCTCCCCCTCGCGGCGATACACCCAGCTCATGGGCCAGCGGTGGCGGGCGGCGTATTGGCGCCATTTCTCCGAATCCACATCGACCAGGTCGATGACCCGGTGGAGCCGGGAATACTTGCGGCCGCAGACGTACTGCGCCATGGCGCCGGAGTAAACGAACACCCGCGCCATGTCAAAACGGGCGAGCATGCCGCTCACCCAGCGTGCCATGGCGGCGTCGCGGTAATAGGGCAGGCTCAAGGGACGGCGGCTCAACAGATAGGGCAGGCTGCGCAGCCGGGCGCGGCGGGCATCCACACGCAGGAAGCAGGTTTCGCCGCAGTGGCGGGCCACCTCGTCCACGTAGCGCCAGTCCGCCTCGTCGTCGATAAAAGCGCCGAGATGCACGCGATAATCGCGCGCCAGTTGTTTCAGAATATTGAAGGAGCGCACCTTGTCCCCCTTGTTGGGAGGATAGGGGATGCGGTGACAGAGAAATAACAGATCCTTGTTCACTTTCAACCCAGATACTTGACGATATGGGGGCCAAGCAGCCGCGTGAGGCCCAGGGGCAGGCGCTTCCAGGTGTTGATAAAGAGGCGGTACTTGGGATTCAAGGGATTGATGTCCGGCACCTCGCGCGCCTTCACCAGTTGGTATTCGTATACCAAAGGCGCGGGCTCAAAACCCCAGTTTTTCTTAAAGCTGTAAGAGCCGGTGCCGACTTTGCTGCGTCCGTAGTCGAACACGCGCACGCCCCGCAGCACCGCCCGGCGCATCACTTCCCAATACATGAAGTCGTTGCCTTTTACAGCCCGCGCCTCGTCGGTGCCGCCGCCGTAGTAAGGCAGCACCTGGTCGCGAAAATAAAAGTTCATCACCCCCGCCACCAGCCGCCCGCCCCGGCTCACCACCAGGCATTCGCAATCGTCACCGAAGACGTCTTTGAGGGTCTGAAAATAAGCTTTGGAGAACACCGGCGTGCCCAGGTTGCGCACGCTGATGGAATAGGCTTCGTAGACCCGCTCCACGCCGTCATCAACATCGCTGCGCAAACCGGCCTGGATGCCTTTGCGCACCATGGCGCGCTGCTTGCGGGGGATGGCAAGTAGGTTCTTGTCCGGATCCGGATCAAGGGCTTTGCGAAAGGTGACGTAGAGTTCTTCCTTGCGCGGCCAGTCGGGGTGGCGGGGCACGATATGACGCAGCTCCAGGTAGTCCACGCCTTGCCCTGCGGCCAGCTCACAGGCCGCCTGCTCCAGGGCATGGATGGCATCCGGCTCCACAGCGGCGGCACCACCATAAACGCAAAACGGGGTGGAGATCAGGGCATGACCAAAGACCGCACTCTTGATACGCCCCAGCGGCAACACGCCAATGATGCGTCCGGCCCGTTCCGCGTACAGAAAGGGCGCCTCATGGCCGAAGGCCCGCTCCAGCACTGTTTTCCAACCAGCGCGGTGGAAGAACGTAGCATCGGGAAAGGCTGCCACGAAGGCATCCCAGCGGGGGTGCGCCGCGTCGTCCAGGGTTTTTATTTCTATTGCTTGTCGGGTGTCCATGGCACTCAATGAAGAAAAACCTGATCCATTCTCGCCCAGCGGAACTCGCGCAACAGCTTGCGCAAGCGCGCCTCGGTGCGACTCAAGTTGGTGTAGTGGCGGACCCGGGTTTTAATGTCCAAACCGCTTTGCCGCGGTTGGCCGGGGTCAATTTCCCAGGGATGAAAATAGAACACCGCGGCCTGCCGGTC
>DRLM01000133.1 GCA_011375345.1 Gammaproteobacteria bacterium | reverse complement strand
GTATCCGGGCGTGCCAACGGATTTGCCACTCTGGCCCTAAAGAATACAAATCTCTGAGATTATCATTTTCAACAACTATTCTTCCCTGAATTCAATACATTATCTCTGACCAAAGAAAACCCAGATCGGCATTGTCAGCAAGCCCGGGATGCGCGGCGGGGTTGGAAGACTAGGTACAGTCGTGTCGGCCGTGGAGACTGCCTGGAACTCCATCGCCCGCACCTCAGGCAAAATCTGTGCCGAACAATTCAATACGCTCCCAACGCGCAATGAGCCCTCTAGCCTAGCCAGGAACAAGCCGTTCGCGCACTTCACACTAATCACCCTTTCGCTTTTCCGCATATCCCGTACCCGGCGCCCCGCGCGTTCCGCGAAATGCACCGCGCAGTTCTGTCCGAAGCATGCCATGTTCAAGCAGGTACTTCATCGTCAGCATTTTCAAAATAACAATGATGGCCATATAGTGATAAATCAAATCAAAATAGGCCTGGCTGATGAAGGCACCGCCCACGGCATAGGCCGCCATGCCCACCTGGGTCATGGCGGCCAGGTCACCCGCCCATTGCAGCTCTGTGTGCTTCTTCGCCTGCTTTCTGACCCAACTGCCCGTGCGCCAGGTCATAAAACCCAATGCCAGAAACAGGGCCAGCCCCACGTAGCCGTGGTCGCCCAGAATCTGGAAGTAGATGCTGTGGGCCGCTGTCCTGCCGGCGGTGATGTCAAAACCACCGCCCACGATGGGGCTGTCGGCGGTCACACGGATGATGTATTTCCAGGCTTCTATCCGGCCCATGGCCGAAGCGTCCTGCTCGTAGGTTTCGATGCTGTGCATGCGCTCTTTCCACTCCGGCGGCGCGAAGGTGTACGCCCCGTAGGCGGTGGCCGCGATGAAGATGAGCATCATAAATTTGCCGCGGCTTTTGATGAACAGAAAAGCCATAACCACCAAGGTGCCGAGAAAGGCCCCCCGTGAAGAGGTGCCGACGATGGCCAGCACGGTAAGCACCATGGCACCGGTGAAGGCGTATTTGGCCCACCATTTGGTCATGGTCAACTGCAAATAGCGCATCAAGGGCAGCACCATGTTGAGGGCGGTGCCGATCTCGCCCCGGGTGGCAATGAAGGACCCTTCCGGCCCCAGCACCAACTGGGTCCCGCCCGAACGAATGGTGAATATCCCGCCTTTGACGCCGAAAAAGCCGATGGACACCACGATGACCCACACCAGTATCTGCAAGCGCTCCCTGGTATTGATGAACATCAGGGTGATGAAAATGAAAAGCTGCACCTTCCACACTTTGTCCCACTTGAGCCAGGCGACATCCTGGTACTGAGCAAAAAAAGTGGTGAACCACATCCACAGGACAAAGATCAACAGCAGCACCGCCTCCCGGGTCCAGGGGATTTTGCGTTCTTCCTTGGTGAAAATAATGGCCAGCAGGGTCACCGCCGCGACGATCTGGGCATAGGGCAGGGCGGTGGCCCAGGCCAGGCGGTGGGGGTTCATATAGCCCAGCCAGGACCACATGTACACGCCGATGTGGGGCTTGGTCAGAATGAAGGGCAGGCTGCCCAACACAATCAGGGTGACGACCAGGGCGCGCACGGCGGCTCTCAGACAGCCTTGCCAAACCAGCGTACCCGCCGGGGCAGATCAAGACCACGCAACAGACCCTCCGCCAAGCGCCGGTCCAGATGGCGTTCGTGCCGCAACAACCGGTCTTTCACTTGATAAAGCCTGCCCCGTTCCGGCTGCACTGCCCCAAAGCGCTCGCCCGCAGCCAGGCGCTCCAGTAATTCCGCGTACACGCCGGCGCTGTCCCGCACCGCCCGCCAAAACAGGGTAAGTTCATCGTCGCCCTCCTTCACCTCGGGGCACACGTGGGCGATGAGATCACCGGAATCGATGCCGGCATCGATAAAATGCAAGGTACAGCCCACCTGCTCCGGCTCGCCGTTGTGCAAGGCCCAAAACGTGCAATCCGCCCCACGGTAGCGGGGGGAGAGGCCACCGTGCAGGTTGACGATGCCCAACCTGCCTTTTTCCAGCAAGCCCCCCCGGATCAGGGAGGTGCCGAACACCGCGATCACGTCCGGCTTGAGCTCCTCGGCCAGCGCCACCACTTTGGGGTCGTTGATATGAGCGACGTCCACCCGTAAATCTTTACGCTCCAAGGCGGGCTCATCGTCGCCGAAAAAATACCTCGCCTCGCCGTTGCCGGTATAGCGGCGCCGGTCGCGCAGCCAGCGCCACATCTTGCGCCACAGGAGCCTGGGCTTCGACAGCAGTTTTTTTATTTTGGCCGCGTTCAGCTCGCTGCCGGTCTCCTGCACGATGGCCACCGGTTCGGCCGCCCGGCACAGGCGGTTGGCCACGTACAAATGGCGCGGCGAGCGGCCGCACAAGATCATGACGCGTATATCAGCCACCGGCGCGGGCCTCCTGCGGCGCCTCGGTCAGCTTTGGGAGCGCCGGAATGACGCTGTCGGTCATCGTCATCAATAGCGCATCAGCAAAAAACTTGGCCGCCCAGTTGGGGTATTCAAAGCGGGAGTAGGCGCCCCAAATGGGGGCCGACCCCAGAATGCCACCGCGGATGATGGGGTCGGCACTGGTCAAATCGTGGTTGCGCTTCAAGTAGCCGATGCCACGTCGGGCGGGCTCGCGCCAACTGTCATCCCCGGTGACCTGCGCCAGGCGCAGCCAGTTCAGGGTCATCTGCGCCACGCCGGTCAGACAGCAATAGCGGGCGGTGGGCCGCCAGCCCTCGTCGTAAGTGCCCGCCAGCCAGCCGTCGTCACGCTGCTGTGCCGCCAGACCGCGCGCCGCCTTGAGGGCGGCGTCCAGGTAACGCGACTCGTCCAACAACACACCGCTTTCCAGAAACCCCCGAATGGCATAGGCGATGGTATGGGTAAAGGGGGAGGCGTCCGGTGTGAAAGCGTTGGTGCGAAACCAGCCCGATGCCGTCTGCTGGCTCAAGGCCCAGTCGAGATTCTTTACAGCGGCGTCCTGCAACACCTCGTCGCCAGCCAGCAAAGCGGTGCTCACCAAAGCCCAGGTGGCACGGGTGTTGTACACATGGGGCACGCCGTTGTGCTCGAAGCGGCGCCAGCAGCCGTCCGGGTCTTGCTGGGCCTTGAGCCAGTAGCCGGCTTTCACGGCAGCGGCCAGGCACTCATCGCGGCCAAGCTGAGTGTAAGCCGCCACCATGCCGTGCATGATCTGGCCGGTGTTGAAGATCACAGGATGACTGCCCGCTTCACCGAAATGGCCGGGAAAGGCACCGTCGTCCTGCTGCAACGACAACTCCCAGTCGATAATCCGCCCGGCCCGTTCCCGCAGCCCGGGCCGCTTGAGAATCTCCGCAGCGGCAAGAAAAGTTTCAACGATGTAACCGCTGGTCTCGGGATAGCCGGGCAGCCAGCCGTCTTCGAAACTCCAGCCGGCCGAGACGCTGCCGGCGTCAATCTGGCCGTCGCGCTGATCCTGGGCGTGGCACAGCCAATCAAGCGCTGCATTGGCGTGATCCCCGTGCCCACGTTCAAGCTGGCGTGACAGGGAGACAATGTCCCGCGCGATCAACGCCGCATGGCGCGGCCGCCAGGGCTTATAACGCAGCGGCAGAGTGAGCAATTTCCGTAATGCCATGATGTTCCGTCAGTGAATACGCCACCGGCTAAAGCCGGTGGCTTCATGTTACGGCGACAAGCCGGATTGACCGGCCGCGCGGCCGATTGTCCCCTCTCCCAAGACCGGGAGAGGTATAGATGAGGACTCCAGTTTCAACCTCAGAGCATATTCACCCCTCACCCCGTCCCTCTCCCCTCAAGGGGAGAGGGGGTAAAAACAACAATGCCGCCTAACGGCGGGGGATCTTAAGGGAGACCCGTGTTACAACGTCCCGCGGGCTGCCTCCAAAGCGCCACCCAAGGGAACGTGACTGACCACATAGCGGTGCTTGCCCGAGGCGGTGGCTGGCAGGCTGTCCACCTCGGTCAACCGAATCTGTGTCCCTTCACCCATGCGGGCGCGCAAGCCCCGGGCAATCCGGCCTTGATCGTCCGCACGCCATTTGGCATTGGTGACGTAGATCACTTCCACCTCATCCACCGCATGCTGAATAAAACGAAAGGCTGCCAAGCCCTCCACAGCGCGAAGCACGTAGATCACCGCCAGCGCGTGCATGATTGTACCATCGGCGCGCACCACAAAATCCGTACTGCGGCCCAGGACCTCGCCGATCACGTGCAAACCCCGGCCGGCGCCCGCCGCTTCATCGCTGTTGCGGAGCACATCACCGGTGCGGTAACGGATGAAGGGCTGGGCCTCGGAGCAAAGGCCCGTCATCACCGCCTCGCCCGTCTCCCCCGGCGCCACCGGCTCACCAGACTCGTTCAGCACTTCGAGAATGATGCTCTCGCTCATAAGCAGCATCTGCCCCTCTGGTGTCTCGTGGGCGGTAAAACCAATGTCGCGGCTGCCGAATTCATTGGCCGCCGGCACGCCAAACACCTGTTCGATGAGTTCGCGCTGGTGAGGATAGAGAGGCTCGCCGGTAGTGCACACCACTTTCAGGCCGGGCAGGCGCAAATGCCGGCCCCGCGCCTGGGCATGGGCCGCCAGCAGGGCGACGCTGCTGGCGTAACCGTAGACGCAGCGGGGCCGGTAGGCACGGATGGCACCGAGGTACTCATCCATGGCGGCGGGCGACATGTCGAACGCGTTGAGCACCAGTTGATTGAGCAGACGGTCGCGCAAGGTTTTGATGCGATCGGTTTTGCTCAGCTCCACCGGCGCACCCCACAGATAAACCTCGCGCTCGCCCACGTCCACCCCCCACCAGCGCCGCGCCCGCATGCGGCCGGCGGCGTCGGAGGCCTGACGCCACCGGCCGAAGTAAAACACCAACGGCTCGCCGCTGGAACCGCCAGTGTTGTATTTCTCCGCCCCCCCAGGCACGCCCAGCCAGCGCATGCGCGCGCCGTGCTCCACCGCGTCTTTTTTCGCCATGGTGGGCAGGCGGCGCAGATCAGCCAGGGTGGGCGGCGGCGCCGCCGGGTCCAGCTCGATGCCGGCCGCGGCGATGCGGTCGGCGTGCCAGGGACAATGGGCGGCGGCGCTGCGAAGCAGGGCCTGGAGCTTGCGGCGCTGCAGCTGCTCCAGCGCTTCCCGGGACCAATACTGGCTGCGCTCCAGCTCCCGCAGATAAGCGAAGGTGGGACGACGCAGCAACGCTTCCTGCAACGGATAGACGACATGGCGGGACAAGGCCGGAATCACCGCGCCGTCTCCTCCGTTTGCGCTGCGGCGCCCGGTGCGGGCAGCAAACGATTGAATTCTTCGCACAGCACCCGCACCCGGTCATCCCAGGAATTGGCGCGGGCGTAAGCGATGATAGCGTCCTCGTCCCAGGCTTTGCGCAAAGCCTGATCGATGCCATCCCGCAGAGCAGCGTTGTCGCCGAAGGGCACGATGATACCCAACTCATCGCGGCACACCACCTCGGCATTGCCGCCCACGTCGGTGGCCACCACCGGCAGGCCGCAGGCCATGGCCTCCAGCAAAACATTGGCCCAGCCCTCGTTGCGCGTGGCCAGCACGAACAGATCCGCGGCAGACAAGGGTGTTTTCAATTCCTCCGGCGGCAGCGCGCCGAGGCAATGCACCCGTTCCTGCACACCGAGCTGTGCCGCGAGCCGCTCGAGGCGAGCGCGCCAATCCCCCTCCGGGCTGGCGCCGCCGACGATGAGATAGTGCAAATCAGGGTAGCGCCCCACCAAAGCCGGAAGGCATTCGATGACCCGATGGAAACCCTTACGCTCCACCAGCGCTCCCACCGTGATCAACACCCTTGCATCTGCCGCCAAACCCAGTTTCCGCCGCGCCGCGGCCCTATCCACAGGATAAAATTTTTCAGTGTCCACACCGTTGCCCACCACCCGGATTTTGTCTCCCGGAAGCCCCAGGGCCATGGCATGCCGGCGCAGGGAATCCGACACCGCAAACACGCGCGCGGCATCACTCAAGGCCCGCACCATGCGCGCGCGCCTGGCAGGGTCCCGCGCATGGGGCACCTCGGTACCGCGCAAGGTGATGCATACCGGCACACCGAACCAACGCCCCAAACGGGTCGCGGCATAGCCATCAGGATAGGCAAAATGGGCATCGATGAGCTGAAAGTCAAAACGACGCCGCAAACGCCGCAGCAAGCCCACACAGGCCAGGGCCATGCAGAAACCGTCCCACGCCCGAAACAGACCGGGCAGAGCCAAAAAGCGGGGATGATACACCTCCACCCCCTGCTGCCGCTCCCAGCGCGGCGCCGGCGGGCGGTAATGGGGCCGCCAACGGCGGATCAAACCCTGCAGCGGAAACCACGGCACCGGCGAGACCACCACCAACGGCAACACCCGGCCCACGCGGAACATGCGCTCACGGATGAACAAACCGGCTTTTTCCTGGCCCGGCCGGGGAAAGAGGCTGGACAACACGAGTAAGCGTACCCCCCCGGCACCGATAAAACGCTTCTTTCCTGCGTCCTCATCTGACGAACAGTCAGAACCCACCCACTTACCCATAGTACATACCAAGCGCCACACAACAGCAAGCGACCCTCAACGAACCTATGCTCACGCCGATTTGAACACCCAAAAGCGTTGCGCGGCATAACTCACCACCGTCGCCAACGCGAGAGCAGGAATCTGAGCGAGCGCCTCGACCATATCAAACGTCTCAACGAACAAAATCAACAACGCCAAATTAATCACAAAGATTCCTGCATAGTTAGCACAATATTTCAACACACCGCATAAATGACGCTGGCTTGCTTGGAATGTCCAATGGCAGTTTAAAACGTAGCCCAGACCGATACCTATCGCATAATCAACAGCAAGCGCCACAATATAGGGCAGACCCAAATAAAGCAGCAACAGATACAACACGTATGTCACGGCGGTATTGACACCACCTACGATCAGAAATCTGAGAAGCTTGCGCCGCTCCGCCGCGCTATTCCAAACCATAATGTGCACCGCCAGTGCCCGGCAAAATCACCTCAAAAAAAACTATTTCTGTATACCGCGGTGACACGAACTCTGTATGCAACACCACCTTGCAACCTCTGACACTTGAACAATCACACGTTGCTCAGAAACATGATGCGAGTTCGAATTTTAACGAACGCCACCGACTCGGCAATCGAACAGGCCATCCTCCGCTGTTCGATTGCCGCCCGCGAAATCCACTCACCATTTTTCGAGATGACGGGTGTTTCGCTGGCCCCCATCGGCCGGCACCAAGGGCAGCACATCCCCGTACCACGACAATAATCCGGTAGGATTATC
>DRLM01000132.1 GCA_011375345.1 Gammaproteobacteria bacterium | reverse complement strand
AGCGTTGGCGATCGCACCGTTGGTGGCAGCACGGCCTGCCTCCCCCTCATCTGACCACAACCCGAACGCTTGCCTGGGCCAAGAGCCCGTATCCCCGCAGGAACGGGAGATCAGATATGAGGCTCAATGAAAGGATTGCAGTTGGAATTGATGTAAGCAAGACCAAGCTGGATGTTTTCCATGGGGGGACTTCAGCGGCACAAGAGCTTCGACCGTTCCCCTGCCAGCATAGCCGAGTTGATCGTGTGGTTGTAAAGCGGATCGATTTGCACCTGCGGCAGCGACAGCGGGAAATCGACCGTATAGATGACCTGCACCCGGTTGGGAAAGAGAAACTTGCCTTGCCCGACAACCTCAAAGGCACAGGCGCCAATATGCACGCCTGGCTGATTGCCGCTAGGCGCCGGGCAGCAGCCATACCGCCGCGCCACCGGCCAGGAGCGAAAGCACAAAGGCCGCAGTGGCGTAAAGGGTGTAACGCCTGGCCAGACCGTGCTGCAAATGCACGGACAGCAAAAACGGCTGGCGCCGGTTGGCGGGTTTGCTCAGCACCGGCACGGCCGGCTCCTGCAGGCGCCGGGCGGCCAGTTCGCGGGCCTCGGCGGCGGCGGCACGGCGCGCTTCGTCCCATTCCTCCAGGTCGATGGCACCATCACCATTGCGGTCAAAGCGGGCCAGCAAAGCGCTCTGGTCGCGTTTCCACTGCGCCAGCAGTTCCCGCGTGGTCTCGCGCAAGTTGAGCGGTTCCGCCGCCCCGCCGGTGGCCTGAAAAAATCCCAGGGCATAGAGATTGTCATCAACGTGAATGCGCTCCTCGGTGTAGCGGTACTCGCCCCGGAAGCTGGCGTGCAGACCCTGTTCGCTGGCCAGAGGCAGAACGGGGCGCGCGAACTCGCCGTACCACACTTCCTTTTGCGCAGGCGTCACGGCGGCACCTTCCGGATCGATGACACAGCGGCCGGTCTCGTCCTCCAGCCCGAACAAGGCATCGCTGACGCCCCGCTCCACCACGCGCCACTTGGGGCCGCGGTCACCATGGGCCCGCCGTTCCACGCGAAAGGCATACCAGGCGCAAGGAAGACGGGACAAAGGCGCCACGATGGGCTCGCCCCCCAGCAAGACGGCGCGGCCCTGCAGCTCCACAAAGCCCTGGGCGGCGGAGCGCACTTTGGAAGTGGGGGTGTCCTGAATCAGCCGGGCGCGGCGCAAATAGACAAAGGCGAGCACAAAGCTCACGGCGGCGGCGATGGCCGCCATGCTGCCAACAATCAGTTGTTCATCAGAAGACATGGACACCGCTCAGGCAAACAGCGCCTTGACATCCACGTCTTGCTTTTCTTCCTCGCTGAACTGCAACAGCTCGAAGGGCTTGAAATTAAACAGGCGCGCCAGAATCACATCGGGAAACTGCTCGATGCGCACATTGTTGTTGTTCACGCTTTCGTTGTAGAGTTCGCGGCGATCGGCAATGGTGTTTTCCAGGCCGGTGATGCGTGCCTCCAGATGCTGGAAACTCTCGTTGGCTTTGAGTTCCGGATAAGACTCCGCCAGGGCGAACAACTGTCCCAGGCCACCGCGCAGCAAGGTTTCCGCCGGCCCCAGGGCGGCCACATCGGCCTTTTCGCGGGCGGCGGCCACGGCGCCGCGGGCGGCGATGACCCGTTCCAGGGTGTCTTGTTCGTACTGCATGTATTGTTTGCAGGTTTCGACCAACTTGGGCAGTTCGTCGTGACGTTGTTTGAGCAGCACGTCAATGTTGGACCAGGCCTTGGCCACAGCGTGTTTCAGGCTGACCAGATTGTTGAAGAGGATGACGGCGTAAACCAGCACGGCCGCCAGCAGGGCAAGTATGATGTAGAGGGTGACGTCCACCGGTCTTCTCCTTTTTGCGGGACGAATTTGTTCCTTGGGTGTGCTTATCGGCCTAAACGGGAGTTTTCATTATGACCCACTTTGACCTCATTGCCATCGGCGGTGGCAGCGGCGGGCTGGCGGTGGCACAGCGCGCAGCACGGTACGGCGCGCGCTGCGCCGTGGTGGAACCGCGGCCCTTGGGCGGCACCTGCGTCAACATGGGCTGCGTGCCCAAGAAAGTCATGTGGCACGCCGCCCAGCTCGCCCATGCCGTGGAGGACGCCCGCGGCTACGGCTTCGATATTTCCAATGAGGGTTTCGACTGGGCCGGCCTGGCAGCCGCGCGCGATGCCTATGTGGCCCGTCTCAACGAAATATACGCCACCCGGCTGGACGACCACGGTGTCACCCTGCTCAAAGGCTGGGGCCGTTTTGTGGATGGGCACACCGTGGAAGTGGCCGGCGGGCGCTACACGGCGCAGCACATCGTCATTGCCAGCGGCGCGCGACCCGTCACACCGCCCCTGCCCGGCGCGGAGCTGGGCATCAATTCCGACGGTTTTTTCGCGCTCAAGGCGCAACCCCGGCGCGTGGCCGTGGTGGGCGCCGGCTACATTGCGGTGGAACTTGCCGGCGTGCTGGCCGGCTTGGGATCCCAGGTGACGATGTTTTTACGCCGCCATCATCTGCTGGGCCGCTTCGACGCCCTGCTCCGCGAGGGTCTGATGGACGCCATGGAGGCGGCCGGCGTCAACCTGTTCACCGGGGCGAGAATCCGCGCCATCACCCGGGAAGCAGGAGCACTGGCCGTCCACTGCGACGGCGAGCAGATCGCCACCGGTTTCGACACCCTGATCTGGGCCATCGGCCGCACGCCCAACTCAGACGGCTTGAACCTGGCGGCGGCGGGAATCGAAACCATGGCGACGGGGGCCGTGACCACGGACGCCTACCAAAACACCAACGTAAGCGGTGTCTACGCCGTGGGCGATGTCACCGGCCGCACGGCCCTCACGCCGGTGGCCATCGCCGCCGGGCGGCGCCTGGCGGACCGTCTTTTCGGGGGCCAGGCAGACGCCCGGGTGGACTACGACACCGTTCCCACGGTGGTCTTCGGCCATCCACCCCTTGCCACGGTGGGCCTGACGGAAGACCAGGCGCGCGACCTGCACGGTGACGCTGTCAAGGTGTATCAGACCCGCTTTGTGGCCATGTACCACGCCCTGGGCGCGCGCCGGCCGCGCACCGCAATGAAGCTGGTCACCGTCGGTTCAAACGAACGGGTGGTGGGCTGTCATGTGATCGGCCACGGCGCCGACGAAATGCTGCAGGGCTTTGCCGTGGCGATCAAGATGGGGGCCACCAAGTCAGACTTCGACAATACCGTGGCGATCCATCCCACTAGCGCCGAGGAACTGGTGACGCTGCGCTGAAGGTCAGGGCTCCAGGACTTCCTTGGCGTCTCCGGCCTTGGCTTTCTTGGGGTGGGACAGGTGCATCGCAACGACCGCGCCGGCAATGGCACCGATGATGAATGAAATGACTACGGCTTCCATTAAAAAGTCCATGGTCTCGCCCTCCTCAGGCTGGTCTGTGTGCTGTCGCTACAGCACTGCGCTTTGCGACCCTTTCAGGGTCTCTCGCTGAGCTTATCGGCGGGCTTGGCGGAAACTTGAACGCACCATAAGGAAATGAGGGCCACCCTGACACGCGCCGCCGCGGTACAATACGGTTTTTTGTCTGCCCCCCCGCAGTGAAGTGTCACCATGAAGCTGGTTATTCTGGATCGCGACGGCGTGATCAACGAAGACTCCGACCACTACATCAAATCCCCCGAGGAATGGGTCCCCCTTCCCGGCAGCCTGGCGGCCATTGCGAGATTAAACCAGGCCGGCTACCGGGTGGTGGTGGCCTCCAACCAGTCGGGCCTGGCGCGGGGCTATTTTGACCGCGCCACCCTGGCGCGCATGCACGACAAAATGCACCGCGCGCTGGCACAGGCCGGTGGCAAAGTGGAAGAAGTGTTTTTCTGCCCCCACCATCCGGATGAAGGCTGCGCCTGTCGCAAACCCCGGCCCGGCATGCTGCATCAAATCGCCACGCGCCTGCACACCGACTTAAACGGCGTGCCCTTTATTGGCGACAGCCTGAGCGATGTGCAGGCGGCCCGGGCCGTGGGCGCCGCCCCCATCCTGGTGCGCACGGGCAAAGGGAAGCGCACCCTGGCCCGGAGCGAAGGCTTGGAGGGCGTGCCAGTGTTCGACGATCTGGCCGCTGCCGTGGCGGCCCTGCTACGGGCAGGGCGGGAATCATGACCGCCCCCGAGACCGGCTCGATCTGGCGCTCTTCCTTGTTCGCGGCGGGGCAGGTGGGCTTTACCGTTGTCTACGCCCTATTGAGCCTGCTCACCTACCCCCTGCCCTATGGGGCCCGCTACCGCTTCATCACCAGTTGGTCGCGGCTGAACCTGTGGTGGCTCAAACTGACTTGCGGCTTGAGCTACCAGGTGGAAGGGCTGGAAAACCTGCCGGCGCGCCCTGCCATTGTCCTGGCCAAGCACCAGTCCACCCTGGAAACCCTGATCTTCCAGGGCATCTTCCCGCCCCAGACCTGGCTGCTGAAACGGGAACTGCTGCGCATCCCCTTCTTCGGCTGGGGCCTGGCCCTGCTGGAGCCTATCGCCATCGACCGCAGCGCCGGTCGCGCTGCCCTGCGCCAGTTTTTGGAAACCGGCCAAGAACGCCTGGAGGCCGGACGGTGGGTGATTGTATTTCCCGAAGGGACCCGCGTGCCTCCGGGCCAGACCGGCCGCTACGCCGCCGGCGGCGCCGCCCTGGCCGCCCACAGTGGCTGCCCGGTGCTGCCCGTGGCCCACAACGCCGGGCTGTACTGGCCCCGCCACGGCTTCATCAAACGGCCCGGCACGGTGCGGGTGGTGATCGGGCCGGTGATCGAAACGGCGGGCTTGTCCGCCGCCGACATCAACCGGCGCGCCCGGGACTGGATAGAGCGCACCGCGCGCGCGCTGCT
>DRLM01000131.1 GCA_011375345.1 Gammaproteobacteria bacterium | reverse complement strand
GGTGGCCTCCATGCCGTTTAGCCACACTTCCCAGCCGAGGCCCCAAGCGCCCAAGGTAGGGGATTCCCAGTTGTCTTCAACAAAGCGGATATCGTCTTGCAGCGGGTCGATGCCCAGCGCCGCGAGCGAATCGAGGTATAGCTGTTGGATGTTATCGGGCGAGGGCTTGAGTACCACTTGATACTGAAAATAGTGCTGCAAGCGGTTGGGGTTGTCGCCGTAGCGGCCGTCGGTGGGGCGGCGCGAGGGCTGCACATACGCCGCGCGCCAGGGCTCGGGGCCGATGGCTCGCAAGAAAGTGGCCGGGTGAAAGGTGCCCGCGCCCACTTCCATGTCGTAGGGTTGCAGAATCACACAGCCCCGCTCTGCCCAGTAGCGCTGCAGGGTGAGGATCAGGTCCTGAAAACTGATGGTGCTCGCCGCCATGGCTGTTCCGCCCGTCCAAAAGGGGGGCAATTATAGCGGCGTCGGCGGGCGCAAGACAGGGGGAGGCAGCCGCCTCCCCCCCGGATTTTACTGCGTGGTGAAGCTGAGGGCGGTGATGTTCAGGGTGTAGTCGTACCCCCCTCCCCCGGCACCGGTGAAATAGACACTGTTGGCACCGGTGCCTTTGGGGATGAGGCTGCCGATGAAGCCGCCGGGGAAAGTGTCCACCCGGGTCCACGGGCCCCAGGGCTGCTCGGCCGCGAACACCGCGCCCTTGACGTCAGATTCGGTGTAACCACTGAAAAAGAGGTATTTTTTCAGGCCGGAATGATACATGGCGGATGCCTGGGCATAGGTGTAGAGGCCGGAGACCGGCACGGCGTCGCTCTGGCTGGCGGACCAGCTTTGGGCGGCGCCGGTGTAATACTCCCAGGCGCTGTAATCGTGGGCCTGGTCCTTGGGCACCCGCGCCAGGTACACGTCCATCAAGGTGGCGGTGGGCTGGTTCAGTTCGTGGTCCAGACCAAAGGCATAGAGATAACCGTCGCTGTTGTCGCCATAGGCCTGGCCCATTTGCAAGAAGATCAACACCCGGAAGTGACTGTTTCCGCTCCAGGGGGAATTGCTCACCGTGGTCCAGCTCTGGCCGTGGTCATCGCTGTAGGCCAGGTACCCGTCCGTGACCGTGCCGGCGGGGTAGTGGGCCGCCAGCAGCAAACGGCTGCCCACGCTGATGAGGCTGGAGGTTTTCACCCAGGTGCTGTTGGCCGTGGCGTAGTCGGTGGGGAGGTTGCGGTAGACGATGCACTGATCGCTGCCGCTGCAATCGTTAAACGTTGGCGGCGTGCCGCTCAGGGCAATAAGGCCGTTGGGCGTGAAGCGGCACAGTTCGTAGCAGGCGTTGCAATCGTAGTGGTCACAAAAATCGCTGTAGAAACCGGCGCCCTGGGGCGGAGCCAGGCCGGGGCTCCATTGCCCGGATGTGGTGCAGGCAGCCTGGCTGGCGCTGCCACCTATCGTGGTGTCGGACCAGTCCACGACGACGCCGGGGACGGCCGGGGAAAAGCCCGCACTCAGGCTCAGGCTGGGGACGCAGTTTTTCATGCCCGTGCCGTCGCCGAAGGCCAGATACACCTTGTCGTCATCGGCCCAGGTCGCCGGCCACAGGTCGCCGAAATAATGCAGGTCGGTGGCGGTGGCCGCCACGCTGAGGCCGGTGAGCGTCGCATTGCTGTTACTGCTACTGCTGCTGTTGTCCGCACCGCTGCCGCCGCTGCTGGAGCTGGAACCACCGCCACAGGCACCCAGGCTGAGCAGGATGATTGTAACGACTAACAGCTGGGGACGAGTCATGGCCGTATGCCTCCTTGCCGCTGGGGATGTTGCGTTCACAGTGTCGGATACGCTCCTGCAAACTTGAGCTTCGCCCGCCACTCCGGCTCGCTCAATAGCGGTAACGCGCCTGCAGGCCGAAGGAATAACTGCGCCAGTTGACGTTGTTGAGGCGGGTGGTCTGGGTGCCGCTGGGCTGACCGGTGGTCTCGTCCACAGTGAAGACAGTGTCCACGCCGGGGTCGGTGGTCCATGCCTGCCAGGAGAAGCGGAACACGCCACCCCAGCGGCGGCTGAGCTGGAACTCGTCACGGAACTCGAAGGCGAACCCCTCACCTCTGGCCTCGTGGACGAAACTGACGGGGTGGGCCAGATCGCTGCGCAGGTTCCAGTCGGCCTCGCCACGGTAGCGGGCCTTGAAGTGGTATTCAAACCTCAGAGTCATTTGCCGTCGTTTGGAGGCTTCCATGCGAAAACGAAAACCCGCCCAGCCACCACGCCACCTCGCGTCGTAACGGCTGTCCAGACCGTCTATGGCGCGGGGCACGGTGCCGCCGGGATCCACGGTTTGCACGCCGTCGAACATGGTGAGGTTTTGGCGGTGCAGGGAGTACCCGATCATGGGCGCAAAGTAAGCGTAGCGCTCAACAGTGCGGTCAAACAGACGGAATTCGTAACCCACCCCCGCGCTGGCGTCCAGCACCCGGCCGCCGGCGGCGTTGTTGGAGCGGGAAAACTCCCCCTGGCGATTGTCAGAGGAGTAGTCAGAATCCTGGTTGTCGCCGGCGAGAATCTCCCCTGTGGCGCCGTACAAACGACTGATGAAACGCTGCTTCAGCCGTGCCCACAGCTCGCCCTGCAGCTCCGCGATGTGGAGCTGGTTCCAGGCCAGCTCGGACAGAATATTGGGATTGGTTCCGGTGCTGGTGCCGGCGATGTTCCAGGTGAGATTGTCGCGCCGGTAGGCCAGGCCCAGGTTGCCGTCCAATTCAATGTCATAAGCCGCGCCCTCGGCGGCGGTGGCCAGGAACAACAAGGCAAAACAGACTGGGAACCCCATCGCGGGACGCCAACCGGCTGGGGGAAAATGGAATGCGTCATCCATGAGAAGCTGGAATCCTTTTGCTTTGATCGCGATGGCGGCCGGGTGTGGATCTTGCCGGGCCTTTCCCGGCGCGCTCCCTTGAAACATCGGACCGTCAACCGATAACTTAACGTAGCAGGAGGGCTTATGGACACTGTAGTATTCAAGCCGAGCATCGTGGAAACCTGGCTGGACCTGTTGCAGGAGGCGCAGAACGACACCGCCCACGAACTGGACCAGGACGTTCTTTCCTACCTGGTTCTGCTGCTGATCCGTTTTACCGACGACCCCGCCCTTGCCACCAGCGTGCTGGCGCTGGAGTACCTGCAGAGCCAGCATCTGGAAGGCCGCCTCCAGCGGCACTGCCTGCGCGAAGTAGGGGACAAATGCCTGCTTTATTCCGGTCTGTTTCCCAAGCGGGCCCGGCGCCGGCGGGTGCGCGTGAGTTACTACGTTGATCTGGGCCGCAGTGCCTACCAGTCTCTCGCAGAGGGTATCGGACGGGACGGGGGCCTGACCTATGGTCAGCTGGCG
>DRLM01000130.1 GCA_011375345.1 Gammaproteobacteria bacterium | reverse complement strand
GCCAGCGCAACCTGCAGATCGGCGCCGCGCGGCAGATCCCCGTGGGCGACCCCGGCAGCGATGTCTTCGTCAATATTCCGGAGGGTGGCGGCGGTACCCGCAGCGTGTTCGACACCCTGGAGCAGCTGGCGTTGTCGCTGGAGTCCAACACCCCCAACGCGGCCGCGGTCGGTGACCTGGAGAGTGCCCTCAATCACCTCGACGGCTTCCGCGCCAAGGTGGGGGCGAGACAGAACGCCATCGACAGCCACCGGGATTTCAATGAAGACGTCAAGCTGGAGGCGCAGAAGCGGCTATCGGAAGTGCAGGACCTGGACTACGCTGAGGCCATCAGTCGCCTCAACCTGCAACAGGCCGGCCTGGAGGCCTCGCAGCAGAGCTTTGCGCGCATACAGAACCTGTCGCTGTTCAACTTCCTGTAGGCCACGGCCCGCGGCGGTGATACGAAAAAGGGCGCCCCGGCTGAACGGGGCGCCCTTTTTGTCGTCTTGAGCGCTGACTAGGTGCCGGCGAGGATGCTGGAGCTGATGCTGTCGACGGTGATGTCGTAGAGGATGGCGTTGCCGCTGATGCTGTCTTTGCAGGTGATCTTCATCTGGATGGCGCCGATCTCGGGAACGATGTAGATGCGGCCGGAATGCTCTGACTGCTTATAAGTGCAGAGATCGAAGATATCGAAGGTGATCGGTAGTGTGTCGCCGACATTGACGTCCGGGATGACTTTGCCGTTGAAGTTGATCTCCAAGGGGTTGGCGTAGTTGCCGATGTTGGTGTTGATCTGGGTGCTATCACCGACGACCTTGATTGAGTTGGTAAATCTGCCGACATCGCTCTGGCAGTTTGTAACACCAATGACACAGCCATCCATGAGAAAGTATTCCACCGTGTAGACGTCGTTGATGAACAGGGGTGATTTCAGCGTGATCACCGGCTCTTGACCGCCAATAATATCGTTGTCGGGATTAGCGGGGGCGGAACTTCTGCCGCCGGTGGTATTCAGCCAATAGTACTGAGGCTGGGAAGGGCTAAAATTCGGGTGACCACCCATGGCCACCAGCCGCTCGGTGCCGGCGGTGGCAAGGGGGATATTTGGGTCGGATTTGGGATCGTCCTGGTGGATGTATTGAATTACCCTCGTTTCGGTGGGGATGCAGGGTGTACCCGCTGCATCGTTCAGACAGAACAGGTAACGCTTTTCTATCACGTCGTAAGGCTCGCCGCCATTGCTCACATTGCCATCTGGGGAGGTCAGGGGGGAGTAATTGCCCCATTGGACCTCCAGTATTCCGCTGCGGAAGTCGCCAATACTGGGGCCGGCCGTGGTAGTGGCAAACACGTTGTAACGAATCCAGTCGCCCTGTTTGTAAACGCGCAGATTGTCGCTCTTGCGGTAGTAGGGCGGCTCCGGTTCTTTCTTCTTCACCAGGCAGCCGGTGAGGGCGACGGCGGTGAGGGTCATGAGCGCGATGGCGGCGATCATTCGGGGGGACTTTGTCATCGGTGTTGTTCCTTGCTGGCGGCAGACTGCGTGTGCGGCGGCGTATTTTGCAGATCCAATAATAGTTGACCCATAGGATGCCTTTTAGTTTGTATCGGCGCAAAGCCCGGGACCCTCAAGGCTTGACGGCAATGCTATGCTAACGGCTGTTTTTCCAGCGAGTAAAGTCCCTTCATGAGCCGTCATTCCGCCTCCACCCCTGCTGTTTCCACGGGCTTCGACATCGATTGCCGCCGCTGCCCGCGCCTCAGCCGGTTTCTCGATGAGGTACAACAGGATTACCCCGACTATCACGCCCGCCCGGTGGCCCCCTTTGGCGCCGCGCGGCCGTCGCTGCTGATCGTCGGTCTGGCCCCCGGCATGCACGGCGCCAATGCCACCGGCCGGCCCTTCACCGGCGATCACGCCGGCATCCTGCTCTATCAGACCCTGTTCGACTACGGCTTCAGCAGTGCACCGGTGTCCGAATCGGCGCGCGACGGCCTGAAGCTGCGCGACTGCCGCATCACCAACGCAGTGAAGTGCCTGCCACCGCAGAACAAGCCGGTGGGCGCGGAGATCAAGGCCTGCAACGATTTCCTGCGTGCAGAGCTGGAAGGTCTGAAAAAGGGCGCGGTGGTGCTGGCCCTGGGCAGCATCGCCCACCAGTCGGTGGTGCGTGCCTTCGGCCTGCGGCAGAAGGATTTCCGCTTCGCCCACAATGCCCTGCACGAGCTGCCGGGCGGACGCCGGCTGCTGGATTCCTACCACTGCAGCCGCTACAACACGCAGACACGGCGCCTCACCGAGCCCATGTTCCGCGCCGTGTTCCAGCAGGCGCGGGATCTCATTGATGCCAGGTAGCGGGCCATGCCTGTGATAAAGGTAAATATTCACCACAGAGGCACGGAGTGCACGGAGAAAAACTTATGGTTCGTTGTCTCCGTGTGCTCCGTGCCTCTGTGGTGAATAGAGATTTTTTGTCGGCATCGTGGGCATGGCCTGCCCCTTGCTTTCGGTCGCTTTGCCGTCAAATTTGTGGGAGCGGCTTTAGCCGCGAATGGCGTGTAAAAATGCTTCGCGGCTAAAGCCGCTCCCACAACGTATGTGTAGGATGATTGAGTCCGATGACTGAAAAGAACGTGT
>DRLM01000129.1 GCA_011375345.1 Gammaproteobacteria bacterium | reverse complement strand
CTCGTGTATAAAACCACGGATGGAGGAACCAGCTGGAGCAAGGTCAGTACTCTCGTCGGCACTCACCTGAGCAACAACACACTGAAGTTGATGGTGGACAGTACCGGCAAATATTATGCCCACCTCGGCGATCGCCTGGATCTGTACAGCAGCACGGATAATGGCGCAAGCTGGACTTCCGTTGCCACCGATGTGGGCGCATTCCATCTTGACAGCAATGATGTCCTATACATCACTCAGGTTGTAGTGGGCCCGAGCTTTCAATATGTTTCCCAGGTGTCGTCCAGCGCCGATGGTGGCGCAAGCTGGACCACATTGGGCGATGTGGTCACGCCTGCCAATGCGCCAGCGTCGCAAATCGCAATGGATGGCGCAGGGAACCTTTATGTGTTACAGACCGGCTTTGGAGACGGCGTGTACCGCAGTACCGATGGCGGTGCAAGCTGGACGTCCATCTCCGAACTGACTTCATTCCCCGCTGCCCTCGCCGCGGACGAGCAGGGTAATCTCTACGCCTATGCAAGTGGCCTCTATGTCAGCAATGACAATGGCGCCAACTGGACCAAGAAGACCGTAGTGACCGATGCGATCGACCACTTTGCTGTCTCCGGCAACGGCGAGGTCTATGCGGCGCAAGGAGGGCCCCTCAACGGTAACACACGCTACTGGCGAACAAGCGATGGCGGCGCGAGCTGGACATCCACCAACCTGCCGCAGGCCGACACCCAGGTAAACCGGGTCGGCGTCGCCCCCAATGGCGACCTTTATCTCAACTTCAAGCCCCGCGTCACAGGCCTGGTAGGCAACACGCCCAATCCCGGTGGCGGGCGGGTGATGAAACTGGCGGCCGCGGGTGGGTCGAGCTACATCGACCTCAACAGTGGCCTGGGGCACGCCTCGATCACCTACCTTCTGGAGTCTGGCGGCAATCTCCTCGCTGCCGCCTCCTACGGCAACCTGTGGCTTTCCACCGACGCGGGAGCAAGCTGGTCGGTACCTGCGTCCGCCCCGGCGACCGGCATCTTCGGCCTAGGCCAGCACGGCGGTACGCTCTACCTGATGAGTGCCAGCGGCATCTACAGCAGTCCGGACAATGGCGCCAACTGGACACAGATCAACACCTCGGAAACCGCCTACTATTCCGAGTTCACCAGCGACGGCAATGGCCGCCTCTATGTCTATGGTGAAGGTGCTTCCGGTGAGAGCGGCATCAAGTACAGCGACGATGGCGGGCTTACCTGGACCGCGTTCAACACGGGATTGACCGATTGCAGAGGCAGCGTACTCGAATATGAGAATGCCCTCGCCGTTTCCGCCGATGGCCAGAATATCTATGCCGGCTCCTGCTACTCCAACGATGCCGGCTCGACCTGGGCAAAATCCGCTTTCCCCAGCGGATCAACGCAGGTGATCCACTCGCTGATACTCGATTCCTCTGGAAAGGTGCTTGCCGGCAAGAACATAGGGGGCATCGAGAAAAGCATCGACAATGGCGCCAATTACGATGCCACCGACGTCAGCATGGAGCTCAACAACGGCGTGGGCGGCATCGCCGGCATCTCCACCCTGTTTCGCGACAGCAACGGTACCTATTATGCCCTTGCCCCCTCCGGCGTCGGCGCCTATCTCTCCGGCGTCTGGAGCAGCACCGACGGTGGCACCAACTGGCTGCGTGACAATGGCGGCCTGCCCGTCATTCCTCGCTGGGGAGAGTATGGGGCATTGACCATGGCTGAAACGCCCTCGGGAACCCTGATCCTGAGCACCGCAGGCTCGGGCTTGTTTGCCGCTACAACAGGAACAGGCGGCGCTCCGAATGTACCCCCTGTTGCCAATGCGGGCAGCGACCAGACGGTGACAGCCGGCGATACGGTTACGCTGGATGGCAGCGCCAGCAGTGACAGCGACGGCACGATAACAGGCTATCTGTGGTCGGAGACCGGTAGTGCGGTCACGATCACAAATAACACCAGTGCAACGGCAAGCTTTGTCGCACCGGCCGTCACGGCCACCACGACCTACACCATCAGCCTGACGGTGACCGACGATGACCTGGCGACCGATACCGACCAGATTACCATCACCGTCAATCCTGCTGGCAGCGGTGGTGGCACCGGCGGCACGGGCGGCTCGGGTGGCGGCAGCACCGGCTCATCGGGTGGTGGCGGCGGTGGTGCTTTCGGACTCCCCGGCCTGCTGGCCCTGTCGCTAGTCGCGTTAGGCCTCCGGATCCGTTCACGCAACAAAGCGGGCCTGAAGGCTGCCAGGACGTCGGGGATTGTTCCCACCAAATCGACTCAGGAGGGTGTCATGTTTCGTATTACTTCCGCCCTTCTCTTAGGACTGGGCCTGGCCCAGCCCGTAAACGCGGCAACGATCGATTTCAGGTTTGAAATTGACCCGGCCGCCTTTGGCTTTGCAGACTTAAACGATGGCGACACTCTCGACATCAGCTTTCTGGACAGCACGGATTTATACAACGTCTCCGTCACTGACATCTATTCCTGGAAATTCAATCTTGCGGCCGGTGAAACCGGTACGTCATACCTTGACAGCCCGGACACCACCATCGTTGGTGACATTGGGCAATATTTCTCTTACGACGGTTCAGAGATGACGCTGGAATTTCTTAGTTGGCTGGATGCCGACTTTTGGGGCGACTCCATTTCCTCGACGGATGAATTGGGAAATGCTTCCGAGATTGCGACCAATACCCAGCTCACCAATATCATAGCCGGATATTACAACACCTCACTGGGTGTACACCAGGGAGCTGTGGCCACGCCACCCTCTCAAGGCAGCGTTCTGCTGACCGGCGTGCAAACGGGTAGCGGTCTAAGTGGACCAAGCGGAAACAGCAACCCTGTCGCGGTTCCGGAGCCGTCCATTATAATGCTCATGATTGCCGGCCTTGCAGGATTGGGGATCATCCGGGGAAAAACAGAATCCAGAAACACGATTGTCGCTTGACCAACTGTCACCCCGTGGATAGCGGAGGCGTACAGCAAATGTTGCAGGCCCCGTTTGGGTTATGGCTATGACCGTATTGAGGACACTACCCGCAGCGGTCTTGGTGATCCGACGCCGGGTTTTTTATGGCGCTTTCATCAGGCACTGTGTTTTGTGCCTGCCCTCCTCAATGTGGCTCGATGCCGGGAGTGATTTCCCATCCCCAACATAATCCACGCGCGTTGGGAATGGGCAGATCAAACATAGTGTCCAATAGTTGGGAATACTCCACCGGCCAAAGCCGGTGGCTTCGGGTTACGGCTATAAGCCGGATTGATCGGTCTTGCGGCCGGTTATCCCCTCTCCCCTCATCAAGGGGAGAGGGGGATAATGCAATGATGCCGCCCAAAGGCGGGGGATTTACAGATCCCCTGGCGGGGACTTTTAAAACGCCCGTTTGCCCAATACAAACTCCAAACTGTACCGCACCCCAAACCCCGTACTGTCACTGGCCACATGAGCCAGGCCGCCTTTGCGCGTCGCGGCAGAGAGGTCCAGGTGCAACCAGGGCACGTCTCCTGCCACGAACCGGCTCAGAAACCGGGCAGCGAGGATGTGGTCTGCTTCCCCCCCCAGGGTGCATTGCTTGATGTCGGCGATGGTGCTGTCCAGTTCCTTGTCGTAGTCTTCGTCGGTGGGAAAGGGCCACACCCGCTCGCCGGAATCCACACCGGCCTGGATGAGGTCCGTCAGCCACTCGGGCCGGTTGGTGAAGACGCCGCTGTAAGCCGTGCCCAGGGCGTAGACGCAGGCGCCGGTGAGGGTGGCGTAGTCGATGAGGAGTCCCGGCTTGGCGCGGGCGGCGAAGGTGAGGGTGTCAGCCAGTACCATGCGGCCTTCGGCGTCGGTGTGCGTGACTTCAATGGTGGTGCCGTTGGCGGCGGTAACCACGTCGTTTTGTTTGTAGGCTTTGGGGCCAATCATATTTTGCGACAGCGCCAGCCAGCAATGCACAGGGAAATTCACTTTGAGCCGGGTAAGGGCCAGCAACGTGCCCAGGGCCACGGCGCTGCCGCCCATGTCTTCGTGCATGCCGTGCATATGGCGGGCGGGTTTGAGGTTGTGGCCGCCGGTGTCGAAGCAGATGCCTTTGCCCACCAGGGCCAGGGCTTTTTTGCGGCTGCGGGTGCGGGGCTGGTAGGTCAGGTGGACGATGCCGGCGTCCCGTTCGGCGCTGCCCTGGGCCACGGCCAGGAATGCTCCGGCTTTTTTGCGTTTCAGCACCGCGGTGTCGAGGAATTCCATTTTCCAGCCCTGTTCCCGCGCCAGCTGGGTGATGCGGCGGCGGTAGCGGGTGGGGGTGAGTTCGTTGGGGGGCAGCACGGCCAGTTCCCGGGCGAGGTTGTTGCCCGCCGCCGCCGCCAGGGTGCGGCTGAGATCCAGCCGCTGGGGCAGGCCGTAGAGATGCACGGTTTTGAGGGCCGGGGTTTTGGGCGGTTTGCTTTTGAAACTGGGCAGGGGGTGCGCTCGGGCTGCCAGCGCCGCCACCATGGCATCCATGAGCCGGGCAATCTGATCCGCCGCCACCCCGGGGGCGAACAGCGCGATGTGTTTCGGTGCTGCGGAAAAATGAGGGGCGATGAGCTTGCGGGCCAGACTCAGCAGTTCAAAACTGCTGGGCGCTTCTTTTTTTAATTGCGCGAAGCTGAGCCGGGTGTCGGCCGTGTTGGGCAAATCAGTGACCAGCACCTGCATGGCCCTGGTCTGGTCGCGTTCCGCCCGGCGCAGCAGCAGGTCGCGGTAGGGGAAGGGTGTGTCGTCGCCCTCCGGGACGATGAAAACCGCGTGGGCCGTGCGGTCCGTTTCCTGCTTCGAGAGGGGGGTTGTGTGCTGTTTCACCGTCACTGGCATGTCAAAGCTCCTTGTTGTTGCCCGGCCCTCAGCTTGACCTGATCGTGCAAAAAACCGATCATACCGCGTTTCCGCGCACCGGGGACCCGTTGACTGCCCCCATCCGGGCTCGTGAGCGCCCCCAAAGCTGTATCAACCAGAATAGTAACTATATGTTTTTTCAGCCAGATTCACCTGTATGTAAGGAATAAGGAATCCTATGAATGCCGCTGACAAGAAACGGCTGTTGAAAGAGATGCTTTTCGCCCGGCGCTTCGAGGAGCGCTGCTACGAAGCCTACGTGGAGCGCAAGATCGGGGGCTTTTTGCATTTGTACCCCGGCCAGGAGGCCTGCGCCTTCGGTGTGTTGGAGGCGGCGCGACCGGGCCGGGATTACGTCATCACCGGCTATCGTGATCATGTTCATGCCATCAAGTGCGGCGCGGACCCCAAAGCGGTGATGGCGGAGTTGTACGGCAAGGAAACCGGTTCCAGCAGGGGCCGCGGCGGTTCCATGCATATTTTCGACGTGGCTCACCGTTTTATGGGTGGCTACGCCCTGGTGGGTGGGCCTTTTCCGTTGGCGGCGGGTTTGGCCAAAGCCATCAAGCTCAAGGGCGACGACGATATTGCCATCTGTTTTCTCGGGGATGCGGCCAATAATCAGGGCACCTTCCACGAATCCATGAACATGGCCAGCCTGTGGAAGTTGCCGGTGCTGTATGTGTGCGAGAACAATCTCTATGGCATTGGCACCCGCATTGACCGTTCCACCGCCGTGCTGGATCAATACAAGCGGGTGGCGGCCTACGACATTCCCGCTGCCCAAACCGACGGCCAGGACATTGAAAAAGTGTATGCCGCCGCCCAGGTGGCGGTGGACCACGTACGCGGCGGCCAGGGGCCGTATTTCCTTGAACTCATGACCTACCGCTACCGCGGCCACTCCATGTCCGATTCCAATGCCTACCGTGAAAAAGAGGAGGAACGGCAGTGGAGCGCGCGCGATCCCATCATTATTTTGCGCGACCGCTTGATTGAAGCTGGTGAACTGAGCGCCGACGAGTACAAAGCCATGGATGATCAAATCCTGGACGACATCGAAAACGACGTCATTAAATTCGCCGAAGAATCACCCTTTCCCAAGGTGGAGGAGCTGGAAAAATACGTGTTGGCGGAAAACGATCCCTGGGTTAAAGGAGGCGCGCACTGATGGCCGAGATCATGTATTGGGAAGCCGTGCGCCGCGCTCACGATGAAGAAATGGCCCGCGACCCGCTGGTGATTTGCATGGGCGAAGATATCGGCGTGGCCGGTGGCACATATAAAGCCACCCAGGGCTTGTACGACAAGTACGGCCCTGAGCGGGTGATTGACACGCCCATTTCCGAAAACGGTTACACCGGTTTGGGGATCGGTGCTTCATTCGCGGGGGTGCGGCCCATCATCGAAATCATGTCGGTGAATTTCGCCTGGCTGGCAACGGACCAGATCGTCAACACCGCCGCCAAGGTGCGTTACATGTCCGGCGGCCAGCTCGCCGCGCCGGTGGTGATTCGCTCGCCCGGCGGTACGGCGCACCAGTTGGGCGCCCAGCATTCCGCCCGCATGGAAAAGGTGTTCATGGGCATTTCCGGCTTGCGGGTGGTGACGCCGTCCAACCCCAGGCAGGCTTACGGTTTGATCAAATCCGCCGTGCGCTGCGATGATCCTGTGTTCATCAACGAGCACGAGCTGATGTACAACATGAAGGGCGAGGTGCCCGACGGCGAGTACTTCCATCCTCTGGAAGGCTCGGAGGTGGTGCGTTCCGGCAAAGATGTCACCTTGTTTGGTTACAACGTGTCGGTGCACTGGTGTTTGCAGGCGGCGGAGGTGCTGGCCAGACAACATGGCATCGATGCAGAAGTGGTGGATTTGTACGCCCTCAAACCGCTGGACCGGGAAGGGATCCGCACCTCCGTCGCCAAAACCCACCGCGCCGTGATTGCCGAAGAAGCCGAAGCCATGGTGGGGGTGGGGGCCGAAGTGATGGCTGTCGTCAACGACGAATGTTTCTTCGAGCTGGACGCACCGCCGCTGCGGGTGTCTGCCGTGGACGTGCCCATTCCCTATGCCCACAACCTCGAAAAGGCCGCCATTCCTGATGCCAACGATGTGGTGGCGGCGGTGCTGAGAATGTTTGGGAAGGCTTGAGCGCTTGCGTGTCAGGCACGACGAAAACGAACAGCGTTG
>DRLM01000128.1 GCA_011375345.1 Gammaproteobacteria bacterium | reverse complement strand
GTGTTCGTTTCAACGATGGCCGTTACGACGTGCGCGCTGCACTGCGTGACGAATCTGTCGCCGTGAAACTCAACTTCAAACCCGTGACCGAACCCATGTTGGTGTGGAACGACACGCCGGTGGGCAGTGGCCACATCAATTGGTTGATCGTTCCCTGCTTGCAATGCGACGGGTCTTGTATCTTGAACGATAGAGTTATTGACTTTAAACAGGCCCGCGCTTATCACGACCACAACTGGGGTTATTGGCGCTGGGGGGAAGACTTTGGCTGGGAGTGGGGTTTTTCATCGGCCCTTGCCCGGCGCGCCAACGGTCAGCCCTTGTCCCTGGTGTTCGATCGCACCACCAACCGCCAGGGCGCCCTCGTCAAAGAACACACCCTGGTTCTGTGGGACGGGCCACAACTGGGCAAGCTGTTTACCCGCCGCGCGCTCAAGGCCCGGCGCTGTGGCCGCTTCGCCGGCAAGGTGCGCAGGATTCCCGCCACCATGAATCTGCTGTGCCAGGGGGAAGTGCTCAGCGTGCCTGAAAAAATGTTCATCCAGGCCCGCGATGGCAAGGATTGGCTGGCCGCGGAGTATCGCGTGAAAGGCGCTGTGCAGATTGCCGTGCCGGGTGATCTGGGCTTCGGCGTGGTGGAACTCAACGAAACCTTTGGCACCTTGTCGGTGACCGGTGAACTGGACGGAGAAGCCATCGACTGCGCCGCACGCGCCTGTTTTGAATTCATGGGTTGAGCGTGAGATCCGGCACCGCCCCCAGACCCGTGTCCGCCATCCTGGCCGAGGCCCTGGAGATCCTCCTTGACGACGCCCCCGCCGCGTACTTTCGCGTGACCCGCGAGCTGGATGCCTGTATCGTGGCCATTGACCTTAGCGAAGAACACTTTCGGCTTCGGGTCAATAATGACCGCGCCGTCATGCAAGGGGCGGCCGACAGCAACGACCATCAGACACCCACTGTCTCGGTACACACCTCCCGCCAACTCATTGTTGACCTCATCGATGGCCGCAGGGACGTGTTGTCCGCGTTTTTAAGTCGCGACCTGAGCATCAATGCAAGCCTGGATGCCGTCATTGCCGCGTCGCGCGCCATGACTTATTTCACCGAAGGGGCCGTGCGTTCCCGCCGCATGCGGTGCCTGGCGGACGAATTGCGGGCCGGTTGAACGAGAGGGAGGGTGCGCGCCCGCCGGGGCGGGGTCACGCCCGGCGGCAGGGGTTCAGCAGGCGGTCTGCGCCATGCCTGGCGCACCCCGATAAAAAAGGGCTTCTCGAAGAAGCCCTTTGTTGCAAAACTGCCATCCCGCAATCTGTTCAGCGCCGGGCATTCACCGCCGGTTTGTCGGCAACCATCTGCAGGTAGGCCAGCGGGGTGTCTTCCGGCGTTACCCGCACACCGTTTAACAGTAAGCGCCGTTCCTCGGCCCGTTGTTCCGCCGCGAAGGCCCGCTCCTCGGTGATAATCCCTGAGGCCACCAGCTCGGGCAGGCTGCCGTCGTTGGCGGCCTGCTCGATTTGATATTCATCGGCCGGCGGAAACACCCGGTACACGTCAACGACGTTGATGAGCACGATGCGGCGCATACCCTTGGTTCGGGCGGTGTCCTCGGCTTTTTGGCGCAGCGCCGTCAGCCACTTCGCTTTGCGGGCCTCGTAACCGGCCACGTCGAAATGCTCACGCAGATCCAGTCCGGCGAAAAACTGCTCCGCATCCTGCACCAAGCCTGCCGTCACCTGCCGCGGCCGGTGTTTTACCGAGCGGCATCCCACTACCACCTTGGGCGGCACCGCAATTTGGACAACTTCTCCCCGATATCGGGCACTGGCCGAGCCTTCCCACATGGATTTGCGAAACGGCACTGCGGCGACATCCAGCCAGGTCAGGCCCTCCTCCCCGGCCAGGGGACGGGCGACTCCCCGGTAGGCCTTGTGAAAGCTCAGGCAGGCGGCACCGTCTCCCCGGCCGGCCAAGTTGATCAGCGCCGCCATGGCTTTCTTGCGCGCTGCCGCCGTGCCGGGAAAGCTGTCCAGATGCTTGGCCGTAAGGCGGTAGACCGTACGCGGCGGCGCGCCGTCCCGGGCGATGCGGCGCTGGGTGTAATCGGGGTGCTTCACGACGGCGTTCACGCGACCGAAGAAAGCCGGGTCCACGCCGATCCACAGAGCGAGGAAATCCTGCTTCGTCAGGGTTTCTTCCAGTTGTTTCAAAGCCGCTGCAGCCGCCTGTTGGTGACGCGCACGGGCGTCGCCGGCGTGCGTGGCGGCCAGATACACCTGGTCGGTAAAGTATTGAATCCGTTCCGTTAAACTCAATTGTGCCAGGTCTTGACCGGCACGCGTGGCGTTGAGGGCGTGTTCCAGATCCGTGGAAGTGTTTTTCGTGGCCGTCCCGGCGCACGCAGCAAGCAGGGCAGCGCACACAATGGTGCAGGCCTGGGCCAACTTGGAAAAGGGTCGGGTGGAGATCATGGGCGTCTGGGTGTGGTTCATGGCGAATTCCATTCTTGGTTATCGGTGTTCCTTAGATTCAGCTTGAGCAGAGGCGGCGCCTGACCGCTGCACAGTGTCTCATCCTATGAGGGGCCGGACCGCCGTGTCCGACTTCAATACCCCAATCATTATCCGGCTATTTGATCGGGACGCAAGGCCGAGGATAATGGAAGCAGGTGATGGGAGTATGACGGATGTCTGAGATAAAACCCACCCGCAGCGGCATCGGCACCGAGGAACTGTTCGCCACCAACCAGCGCGGTCGCAAAGTGGCGGCGCCCACCCCACCCGCGGTGGTGGACGCGGGGCCGCCGCAGGTGCCCACCGCGCCGGTGTATCGGGGGCGGGAGCGGCGCCGGGGGGAACGGCGCCGCACCCAGCGCCGCCAGATCCGCCGCCCCTCATTGTGGCTGGACACCCGCAATGGCCCCGACCGGCGCCGCCAGAGGCGGCGGCGGGGCGACACCGCCGGGCCGCTACGCGGCGGCAGTGACGACTATGCCTGAGGCCGCAGCCGGCCTTGCGGCAGCCGGGACGCTGCGCTAACGTTAGTCGCCTTTGGTCATCCAGGTCGAGGAGCGGCGATGAATCTGGACGAACAGTGGTTCACCGAAGTGTGCGAAGAAGGCGGGTCGGCTTTTTCCTTGAAAGTGATCGCCAAACTGCACGAGGAACGCACTCCCTATCAAAAAATAGAAATCTACGAGACGGAGCGCTTCGGCCATCTGATGGTGATCGATGGTTTCGTGATGCTCACCAGCTACGATAACTTCCTCTATCATGAAATGATGGCTCATCCGGTGCTGTTCACTCATCCGGCGCCGCGGGACGTGTTGATCGTTGGCGGTGGCGATTGTGGCACCCTGCGCGAAGTATTGCGCCACGGTACCGTAAGCAGGGTGACGCAGGTGGATATCGACGAGCGGGTGACGCGCTTGTCGGAACAATATTTCCCCGAGCTGTGCGAAGCCAATGGCGACCCGCGGGCGACACTGGTCTTTGCCGACGCCATCGCATGGATCAAGGACGCCGCCGCAGACAGCCTCGATGTCATCATCGTCGACAGCACTGACCCCATCGGCCCCGCGGAAGGTTTGTTCAGCGCCGCATTTTACCGGGACTGCCGCAAGGCCCTGCGCCCCAACGGCATTCTTGTGCAACAAAGCGAATCGCCGCTGTTTCACCGCTCGCTCATCGCCGCCATGCGCCGGGACATGATGACAGCCGGCTTTGGCGAGACCCGCAGCCTGTACTTCCCTCAGCCCTCCTATCCCTCGGGCTGGTGGACGGCCACGCTGGCCGCCACCGGGAGGGGGCTGGAAAATTTTCGCGCGGCGGACGTGGACAAGAAACCTTTTCCCACACAGTACTACAGCGCCGCCATCCACCAAGGAGCGCTGGCGGTGCCGCCCTGCATGGCGGTTTTGTGAACGTCAAACGTGCACCCCAAGGAGGCGTCTTATGTCAGAACCCCGCGTAGCCCAAAAATCACCGTATATCCTGCAACTGGAGCCGGGAGAATATTACTGGTGCAGTTGTGGCAGATCCGCCAACCAGCCCTTTTGTGACGGCTCGCATCAGGGCTCGGATTTTGTCCCCCTCAAGTTCACCGTCCAGAGCCAGGCGCCGCAGGCCCTGTGCGGCTGCAAACACAGCAAGAACCCGCCTTTTTGCGACGGCAGTCACACCGACCTGTAACCGGTTCGACCTGCGGTGACCTAAAAAAAACCCTGGGAACCTCAAGGTTCCCAGGGCATGGCAATATCAATGCCGGCAGGCCGGATTTATGATTTTTTGGTGAACTCCGGATAGGCTTCCAGACCGCACTCGGTCACGTCCAGACCCTCGTACTCCTGCTCTTCCGTCACCCGCAGGCCCATGATCAGCTTGACCACGAACCACACCAGCAGACTCGCCGCAAACACCCACACCAGGATGGTGCCCAAGCCCATGAGCTGGGCGCCGATGGTGGCATCGGGGTTGGACAGGACCACGGCAATCAGGCCCCACATGCCGACAGTGCCATGAGCGGAGATGGCGCCGACAGGATCGTCAATTTTCATCTTGTCCAGGGCCACGATGGAAAACACCACCAGTACGCCGCCCACGGCACCGATGATGGTGGCCAGACCGGCGGTGGGTGTCAGCGGTTCGGCGGTGATGGCCACCAGACCGGCGATGGCGCCGTTCAGGGCCATGGTGAGATCCACCTTGCCAAACAACAGGCGGGCGGTGATCATGGCAGCGATCACGCCACCGGCGGCCGCGGCATTGGTGTTCACGAACACAGCGGCGACAGCGTTGGCTTCACCCACGTCGGATACTTTCAGTTCCGAACCGCCGTTGAAACCGAACCAGCCCAGCCACAGGATGAACGTGCCCAGGGTGGCCAGGGGCAGATTGGCGCCGGGGATGGGGTTCACTTCGCCGTTGGGGCCATACTTGCCTTTGCGCGGCCCCAGCAACAGCACACCGGCCAAAGCCGCGGCGGCACCGGTCAGGTGCACCACACCGGAACCGGCAAAATCCAAAAAACCCGCCTGATCCAAAAAGCCGCCACCCCATTTCCAAAAGCCCTGCACCGGATAAATAAAACCGGTCATGATGATGGCAAAGACGAAGAAGGCCCACAGTTTCATACGCTCGGCCACGGCACCGGAGACTATGGACATGGCGGTGGCCACGAACACCACCTGGAAGAAGAAGTCCGCAGCGTTCGAATAATAGGGTGCCCCCTCTCCTCCCGCCAGCACCGCTTCTGCAGCGTTGTCTTCGCCCAGGAAGAAAGCGATATTGGGAATATAAGCTGACAAGGCGCCATCGCCGGGATACATGATGTTATAGCCGCAAACCAGATACATCGTACAGGCTATGGCATACAGCGCGACGTTCTTGGTGAGGATTTCCGCGGTGTTTTTACCGCGCACCAGACCGGCCTCCAGCATGGCAAAGCCGGCGGCCATCCACATCACCAATGCGCCGGTCACCAGAAAGTAAAACGTATCCAGCGCGTAAGCGAGTTCTTTGACTTGATTCAATGCTTCCACTTTGTAAACCCTCCGAAGCGTTTTTGACTCATATTATCTGTATGGTTTACAGGGCGTCGGGGCCGGTTTCGCCAGTCCGGATCCGCACCGCCTGCTCCAGGTTAAACACGAAGATTTTGCCGTCCCCGATCTTGCCGGTGTTGGCGGCCTTGGCGATGGACTCGATGACCTGATCCAGCAGGTCATCATCCACCGCCACTTCAATCTTCACCTTGGGCAGAAAGTCCACCACGTATTCCGCCCCGCGATACAATTCCGTGTGACCCTTCTGGCGGCCAAATCCCTTGACTTCCGTGACCGTTACACCCTGAACGCCAATTTCGGAAAGCGCTTCCCGCACGTCGTCCAATTTGAATGGCTTGATAATGGCAGCGACTAGCTTCATCGAATTTCTCCTCGTAATAACTCCCCGCGCGACTCACACCTCAGCCATTGGCGCCGGCCGCACTCGAGACCTTGTTTGTCGTTCTCGCCGATAGCGCAGCGACCCCCACAGGCAGTTTGCTACGGGACCCGAATCAGAATGACGGGAGCTGTCTCAGCACATTCCGTGCCATGGCATCAAGCCTTTGGCACGGCAAACAATAACGACTGCGAAAGCCCCCGAGCAGTGCAATTACGCACCACTTTGGACAAACGCCCGCGGAGATGCACCAACTCAGTGCGCCAGCCGCGCAACTTGGCAGAGGCGCGCGGCAATGCCATCATCCGAAGCGCAAAACCACGCAGGGTCCGGAAACCCTGCGACAAGGCTTTCATCAATCTTTACGAGGACGCAAAACGTGCCCGACCCAACAATTCTCGATCAATTGGCGGAAAAACTGGCCGCGGCGGTACCACCGGGCATGCGGGAGCTGCAGCAGGACCTGGAAAAAAATTTCCGCGCCATTTTGCAAAGCACCTTCGCCAGACTGGACTTGGTGACCCGGGAAGAATTCGACGTGCAAAGCGCCGTACTGGCCCGCACGCGGGAGAAACTGGAACAACTGGAGGCGCAAGTCCGCGCCCTGGAAGCGCGCCTGGCCGATACCGCCCCCGCCGGGCCCGAAAGCTGACCCACCGGCCATGTCCCTGGCGGTGCTCTACAGCCGGGCACAGGCGGGCATCAATGCCCCTTTGGTCACCGTCGAAGTGCATCTGGCCAACGGCCTGCCCGGCATGTCCATCGTCGGCCTGCCGGAAGCGGCGGTGAAAGAAAGCAAAGACCGGGTGCGGGCGGCTCTGCAAAACGCGCGGTTTGACTTCCCCGCC
>DRLM01000127.1 GCA_011375345.1 Gammaproteobacteria bacterium | reverse complement strand
GAAATTCGCGCCAAGAACCTGCGCGAGGTGCGCTATGGGCTGCGCGGCCTGTATTGGGACGCGCGCCATCCCCACCAGCCCGATCCGGTGTTCATTATCGGTTGTTCCCGCTCCGGCACCACGGTCACTTACGAGACCCTCGCCGCTGCCCCCGGGCTGCTGTTCTTTGGGTTTGAAATTCCCAGTTTCTGGAATGGCCTGTGGGGCCCCGGGCACAATCATTGGCAGTCGGAAGCGGCCGGCGCTGAACATGCCCGGGCGGCGCACCGCGCCGCGGCCTTGCGCCATTTTTTCCAGCGTCTGGGGGCGGGGCGGGTGCTGGACAAGACCTGCATCAACGTCATGCGGGTGCCCTATCTCCACGCTTTGTTTCCCAAGGCCACTTTTATTTACATCCATCGCGACGGCCGCGACAACGTGAGTTCCATGATGGACGGTTGGCGTCACGATGGCCATTTCCGTCTGTCCCAGTTTTTAGGTCCGCCGCCGGAGCCGGTGGCCATCAACAACGGCGAGTTCAAGGAGTGGTCATTTTTTCTGCCGCCGGGTTGGCGGGACTACAATCGTGCGTCTTTGGAGGAGGTGTGCGCCTACCAGTGGCTCACCGCCAACCGCATGGCGCTGGAGGCCAAGGTTGCAATACCCCCGCAGCAGTGGATTCAATTGCGGTATGAAGACATCTTCGAAGCGCCGGTGGAAATGTTCAAGCCCGTGTTTGAGCGTTTGAATATCAACTTCGACGCCAAGCTGCAAGCACGTTGTGCCAACCTCAACCGCAGGCCCACCAGCATCGTCAAAGGGGCGCCACAAAAGCAAAAATGGAAGCACCACAATCCCGAAGCGGTGGTGCGCATTTTGCCCATGATCGCGCCCATGCAGGAAAAACTGGGGTATGGCAGCGATGGCTGAGCCCCTCGTGTCGGTGATCATTCCCGCCTACAACGCCGCCTGGTGCGTGGGGCAGGCGGTGGACAGCGTCCTGGCGCAAGCGGGGGTGCCGTTTGAGGTGGTGGTGGTGAATGACGGCAGTACCGATGATACCGCCGGAGCTCTGGCCGGCTATGGCGACCGCATTCGCGTGGTGAACAAAGCCAATGGTGGTTTGTCCAGCGCCCGCAATGCCGGCATCCGCGTGGCGCGGGGTGAGCTGGTCGCCTTTTTGGATGCTGACGACTGGTGGTTGCCGGGCAAGCTCGCTGCGCAATCGGCCTTGATGAAAGAACAGCCAGACGTGGGTTTCTGTTCCGTTGCTGCTGAAGTGCGGGATCCGGATGGCGCACTGCTGGGTATCTGGGCGTGCCCGCAATGGGAAGGCTCGTTTTTGGCCGCCCTGTTTCATGAAAATGCGGCCGTGGCGGGCAGTGGGTCGGGGGTGATGGTCAGACGCGGTCTGTTCGACCGGGTGGGTCTGTTCGATGAAGGCTTGGGCAGTTTGGAGGATATCGATATGTGGATGCGCTTGGCGGCGGCGGCGCCGTATGCCTGCGTATCCAAAGCCTTGGCGGTGATCGTGAAACGGCCTGACAGCATGAGCCGCAACCGGGAAGTGATGCGGGATGCTGCGTTGAGCGTGATGAAAAAAAACCGCTGCCTTTTGCCGTCCAGCCTGCAAGGTGCCCACTGGCGCGCCGGTATGGCGAGCGTGTATGCCGATTACGCCAAATGGCGCTATCGTGCTGGGCGGCGTTTGGACGCTGTAGCGGATGTCCTGCGCGCTTTGATGCTGGCGCCGTGGGCGCGGGGGCGCTTGTGTTTGGGTTTGCTGCGCGACCTGGCCCTGGGCCGGCCGGTGTGATGCGATAGAGCCAGTGATGATTTCGACATGGAAAAGGGTTCCGGCTGCCGCGTCCGCCTTGACGGGATGGCGTCGTGCGGTGTCGTTGCCCAGCCGCCCTTGTCAGTACCGCGCCGCCGTCCCGCTCTCCCCTTTTATCAATCCGGCAATTGAGATTGCCGGATTGATATCGCGGCACAGGGAGGTGCCGCCATTGGCGCAAGCCAATGCGAGCCCGCGAAATACCCGCCATTTCGCCCAATGGCACCCGTATTCCGCGGGCGGCAGTCAAACAGGTCAGGACGACCTGTTTGACTGCCGGGTTGATAAAAAGGGAAGCCGGGGGGGATCTGCACCGCATGCCGATGCGCCCCGGCTGAGATCATTGAAACGCTGTTTTGAAAATCCCCCTCAACCCCCCTTTTTGAAAGGGGGGGGTAAGAACAGGGCGGTGGCCTGGCACAGCTTAAGGGACGGGTCGTCATGAACGACGCCGATGCCCTGGTGTTAGACGCTCTGTGGCGGGGCCTGGGTCTCAGCCTGGTGCTGGGAGCGTTGTTTGCCCTGGCGCTGTTGCTCAAATCGCTGCGGGATTTCAGCCGCACCGGACCGCGTATGACCGGGGAGGTGCTGGCCCACTACCGGCTGTATCTGGTGTATGCCCTGGGCCGGCTGGGCTGTTACGCTTTGTTGCTGGCCGCCGGCATGAGTTACTTCGGCGTGCTGCTCTACAGCCTGGGCCTGGTGCTGTTTGAGGCCAGCTATCATTGGCCCGGTGCCGCGGTGGCGGGGGGGCTGGCGCTGGCGGTGCTCACCTTGCGCATGGTTCTGCGCACTTTGCTGTGGGCCCCCGGCGTGATCGCCTCGTCCTCCCATTATTCCATGACGCGCTTTTACGCCTTATGGGAGCGGCTCAGTCCGCGGCGCCTGCGATTCCTGGATGCGGTGCTGCTGACTGCGCTTGGGCTCTACGCCGTGATGGCTTTGCTCGTGCTGGCAGGGCAGGAGGCTTGGCAGGCCGTCAGTATGGTGACGGCATTGATCGCCCTGTATTTGATTGTGCCCTGGGCGGTTGATCGCGCCAAAGAGCCACCGCCCGCGGCCGCCGCGCCCAAAGACCGGCCCAACATCGTGTTGATCGGTGCGGACACGCTGCGGGCGGACCGCTTGAGTGGCACGGGCTATCACCGTGATCTGACCCCGAATCTGGCGGCCCTGGCGGGGCGGGCGATGCGCTTTACCGATTGTTATGTGCCCTGCGCCCGCACCGCCCCCAGCCTGGCATCCCTGCTGACCGGCACCTGGCCCCACACCCACGGCGTGCGCGACACCTTCGTCACCCCTGAGGAAACCCATCTGCCCGTGGCTGCCTTGCCGGAGATGCTGCGCAAGCTGGGTTACCAAACGGCGGCGGTGGGAGACTGGGCGGTCTCCGATGTCAGCAAGTTCGATTTCGGCTTCCAGCACACCGACATGCCGCCGGATCAGTGGAATATCAAATACCTCCTGCGCCAGGGCCCTAAGGACATCCGCCTGTTTCTGTCCCTGTTCACCCAAAACCGCTTCGGCAAGCGCGCATTGCCGGAGATCTACTATCTTGGCGGCCATCCCCTGGCCGAGGAGGTGGGGCGCGACACGCGGGCCATGATAAGGCGCCTGGCCGCCGGTGAGGGGCCGTTTTTTTTAATGTCTTTCATGGCCTGCACCCATCCGCCGTTTACTTCAAAATATCCGTACTACACGATGTACGCGGACCGCAACTACCGGGGCGAGTCCAAATTCGCCATGGCGCGGCTGCGCGATCCCTTTGAAATCATCCGCCGCCAGGGAGAGCCGAAAACCGAGTTTGATCTTGAGCAGATCATCGATTTGTACGACGGCTGCGTGAAGAATTTCGACGATGAATTGCAGCGCGTGCTGGACTATCTGGACGCCTCCGGGCTCAGTGACAATACCATCGTCGTTGTGTTCAGCGACCACGGCATGGAATTCTTCGAGCATGAAACCTGGGGCCAGGGCAATTCCGCCATCGGCGATTTTTCCGCCCGGGTGCCCTTGATCATCGCCGACCCGCGCCACGCGGCCGGGCGCCGGGTCAGCGACGTGGTGCGCACGGTGGATCTGGCGCCGACCCTGTTGGACTTGATCCAGGCGCCGATCCCTTCCAGTATGGAAGGCACCTCCCTGGTACCCTTGATGCGGGGTGAGTCGCTGGAAGCGCCCCTGCCGGCCTTTTACGAAACCGGCGTGTGGCTTACCGATCTGCCGGGTACGCCGGCCAGGCACCTGCGTTACCCCAAACTGCCCGACCTGCTGGAAGTGCCGGACAAACAACTGGGCATGATCGCCCTCAAGCCTGGCTACCATGATTTGATTATCGCGGCCAAGGACCGCATGGTGCGCCTGGGGGACTGGAAGCTGACCTACCAGCCACTCATCGATGGTGCCTTGTATCAGCTGTTCAACATCGCCCAGGATCCCGCCTGCCAGCGCAATGTGCTGGACCAATACCCGCATGTGGCCCGGCGCCTGCAAAGTCTCCTTGCCGCCTGGATGAGAGACGACCGTTTCCCGCAGCGGACTGGCGCCTCTCACTCGGATGAACCTCAACCCCGGAAGCGCAAACCATGATTATCAGAGCCAGGGCGCCGTTGCGCCTGGGACTGGCCGGGGGTGGCACCGATGTGTCCCCCTATTGCGACCGCTATGGCGGGCTGGTGCTCAACGCCACCATCGACAAATACGCCTACACCACCATCGAGCCCAACGAGCAGGGAACACTGCGCTTCGTCGCCGCCGACCGCCAGCAGAGCTGGTCCGGCCCGGCCGAACCCGCCCTGACGCTGGACGGCACCTTGGAACTGCACAAAGGGGTGTATAACCGCATCATTGCCGAATTCAACGGCGGCCGGCCCCTGGCCATGACCCTCACCACCCACTCCGACGCCCCGCCGGGCTCCGGCCTGGGTTCTTCCTCCACCCTGGTGGTGGCCATGGTCAAAGCCTTCGCCGAGTGGTTGAACCTGCCCCTGGGCGAATACGACATCGCCCGCCTGGCCTACGACATCGAGCGCCGGGACGTGGGCCTGTCCGGCGGCCGCCAGGACCAATACGCGGCCACTTTTGGCGGTTTCAATTTCATGGAGTTTCACGCCGACGAGCGGGTGGTGGTCAATCCCTTGCGCATCAAGAACTGGATCCTGTCAGAGTTCGAGGCCTCATTATTGCTGTATTTTTGCGGCGTCTCCCGCCAAAGCGCCCAGATCATCGACGAGCAGGCCAACAACGTGACACGCAACGACGCCACCGCCATCGACGCCATGCACGCCTTGAAGCAGGAGGCCTTGCAAATCAAAGAATGCTTGTTGAAAGGTGATTTTGATGGCTTGGTCAGTTCCATGGCCGCGGGCTGGGAGGCAAAAAAACGCATGGCGAAAAGCATCTCCAACCCGCGCATCGAAGCGGCCTATGCCCTGGCCCAAGAGGCGGGCATGCGGGCGGGCAAAGTCTCCGGCGCCGGTGGCGGCGGCTTTATGATGCTGTTTGTCGATCCGGCCCGGCGCATGGAGGTGCGGCGTGCCCTGGAGCAACTGGAGGGGCGCCTCTACACCTGCCATTTCACCAAGCACGGCACCCAGGGGTGGAAACTATGACGGACCTGATCCAACAACAAATGCGGACCACTGCGGCCAACATTCAGGCCATGAGCAAGGATGCGGTCCTGGTGGCACGCATCGAAACCGTTGCCGGCTTGTGCGTTGGCGCCCTGCGGCAGGGCCACAGCATTTTTTTCGCCGGCAACGGCGGCAGTGCTGCCGACGCCCAGCATCTGGCGGGCGAACTGGTGAGCCGCTTCCACTACGACCGCCCCGGCCTGCCGGCCATCGCCCTCACCACCGACACCTCGGCCCTGACCGCCATCGGCAACGACTACGGTTTTGAACGCCTGTTCGCCCGCCAGATCGAGGCCCTGGGACGGCCGGGTGATGTGTTCTTTGCCATTTCCACCTCGGGCCGCTCGCCCAACATCCTTGCGGCCGTCACCAGCGCGCGTGACCAGGGCCTGCACACCGTGGGCCTCACCGGCCGTGGCGGGGGCGAACTGGCCGGTTCATGTGATCACTGTCTGCGCGTCCCGTCCGATTCCACCCCGCGCATTCAGGAAGGCCACATCCTCATGGGCCACATCCTCTGCCATCTCATCGAAGCCCAAATGTTTCCCCAAGGCTGATGGAAGCGATCATCCTGGCCGGCGGCCTCGGCACCCGCCTGCGCAGCGTGGTGCCGGATCTGCCCAAGCCCATGGCGCCGGTGGGAGGGCGGCCGTTCTTGGCCTGGTTGTTGGACACTCTTGTCGAAGCCGGCTTCGGGCGCGCCGTGCTGGCGGTGAGTTACCGTCACGAGGTGATCCAGGGCTGTTTCGGTGAGCGCTACCGGTCCTTGTCCCTGGCTTATTCCGTGGAGCCGGAGCCGCGGGGCACTGGTGGGGCTATCCGCTTGGCGTTGGGTAGGATCGCCACCCCCCAGGTTTTTGTGGTCAACGGTGATACCTGGCTGGACATGGATTACGCTGCCATGGCAGCCGCCCATCTGGCAGCGGACGCCAGGCTCAGCATGGCTGTGGCAAAGGTGCCTGATGTGGCCCGTTACGGCGCGCTCGCCCTTGCCGGGGGACGGGTGCGGGGTTTTTTGGAAAAAGGCCGGGCGGGACCCGGCGCCATCAATGGCGGGGTGTACCTGATGGCTACCAGCTTGTTCGACGGTTTCGTTTTGCCTGAAGCCTTTTCCTTCGAGGCTGATTTTCTCATGCCTCACGTGAGTGATTTGCAGCCCTTGGCAGTGACCGCGCCAGGGGCGTTTATCGACATTGGTATCCCGGCTGACTATGCCCGGGCCCAGGCCCTGCTGGCAGGGTGCTGACCGCGGGTTGTGGCAACTTGTTGAAAAATAAAGTTTTTCAACATCCTGCTAGGGTTGTTCTCCCAAGGCCAGGTCGCGCAGTTGGTCAACGCGACGCTGATGGGTGAAATTCGAACAGACGCGTTCCCGCCCCTTGTCGCCCAAGGTTTGGGCGTATGGCTCATCGGACAGCAAGCGCACCAGCGCCGCGGCGATGTCATCCACCTTCTCACCGTCGATTCGAAGCCCCGTTTCCCCGTCCACCACCGCCGAGCCGGTGCCGCCGGCGCGTCCCGCCAGAGCTGGTTTGGCGCAGGCCGCCGCCTCCAGAAACACCAGGCCAAAGCCTTCCGTGTCGCCGTCGATGTCCCGGTTGGGCATGGCGAACACATCGCAGGCGTTGTACCAGCGGGGCAGATCCTCGTAACTGACGTGGCCGAGGAAATGTACCCGCCTGCTGACGCCGAGACCGCTTGCCAGGTTGCGCAAATACGCCTGGTCTTCACCGATGCCGATCAAGGCATAATGCACGTCGATGCCCCGTTCGATGACTTTCGGCAGCGCGCGCAGCGTGTTATCGAAGCCTTTGCGGCGCTGCAGGCGGCCCACGGACAGGATGAGCTTTTGGTCTTTGCCTACACCGATGCTGCGCCGTAAATCACCACCGGGCAAGCCGGGCCGAAAGCGGGTCTCGTCCACCGTGGGATAAATCAACGCGATCCGCTCGGGGCGGACGCCGATCAGATTGACCAGGGTGTTGCGGGTGAAGTCGCTGTTGGCCAATATCCAGTCGGCGTGACGCAAGGCGAAGCACATGGCTTTGAATTTTCTGCCCCGGCCCCAGCCGGTGAGTTCTTCGCCGTGGGCGTAAATCAACACCGGCACCCGTCGCAGCCGGCCCACCGCCAGGGCGGTGATGCCCTCCGGCAGGGCGCGGCCGGCGAAGGCGGCTTTGACGGGTCGGGTCAGGGCGAGGCGCAGCGCCCGGCCGAAGAAGCGCGCGTACATCAACGCCGACTCGGGCTTCAGCCACCGGTGGCGTTGCAACACCAGCCGGTGCACGGTGTTGGGATGGGTGCGGTCGAAGTCGGCGGCGCCGGGCACGGCAGCGGTGACAATGTGGACTTCCTTGCCGCCGAGCCGGCGGAAATCGTCATCGAAGGACACGGCCGTGCCGCCCTTGGTGGGCAGGAAAATTTCCGTCAACATGAGGCAGGGCAGAGAGGGGGTGTCCACGGTCGGTTCAGCCTCTTTTCAGTCGATTGATGATGGTGGCGGTGGCGCGCAGGACGGCACTGATGCCGCTGAACCGCGCCAGCTTTCCCAGCCGGGGAATATTGTCAAGCCGCAGCGCGAGTACCTGCAAACGGCGCACCGGGCGGATGTCCACCCACTGTTCGTCCCGTGCTATCAGCGCGCGCGCCAGCCGTTCGGTGCTCGTGAAGCGGAGCGTGGGGTGGCGCTGCAAGCTGAGGCGCAGCAGGCGCGCCAGTTCTTGCAGCGCCTGCTCGCCGGAATAACTGGCATCAATAAAGTTGGCGCGGTGGGTCTCCAGCAGGCAGGGGCGGCCGCAGCGGGTCTTGCGTTCCAGTGCCGCCAGGGCGCTGTCCGCCGTGTGGCCCAACATGGGTTCGAAGTAATCGTCCCGGACGATGTAATGAATGCCGCGGCCGCGTTCGGCATTGTGTATGCGTTTGTCCTGGCACGACGGTCGGCCCTGTGCGTCGCGGCATTGCTTGCGCACTCCCGGTGTCACAACAAGGTTCACGCCCGCCTCGGCCCACGCTGCTTCCACGGTATCGTTCCACACAAAGGTTGTAGGTACAGCCACCTCAGGCAAGGTGCCAAACAGAGTATTGTACAGCTTCACTTCCTCGGCGGCGGCGCGGCGCACAGCTTCGGGGGCGTGATCTTTTGACGGCAGCACGGAAGCATCGGTCCAGCGGCTCTGCAAGGGAGAGGGGAGGCTTTCAGTGGCCTGGGGCATGTCGGCCCGCAACCATTTCTGCACCTCTTCGTCATCACTGGCCATCAGCGCCGCCGGCCAGTAATGTTCCATGCCGTGGAGTTGCAGCGCGAACACCCCTTTCCCCACGCCGTAGGCGATGGCCTGGCGGAGGGTCTCATAGGAAGGGTGTGTCAGGGTGCGGCGCCGGTAATCGCCACTGCGCCTTATCTCCGGACCGTCCGCCACCGCCAGTACCAGGGCCAGGGTCATTACCGGCGGGTGTCCGGTGCAATCTTTAAATTCCGCCAGGGTATCGGCGATGCGTGTCAGGGACTGTGCTTGCCTCGAAGGTCCGGCGCCCCAATCGTCGCTTTCAACGATCAGCACGGGATGGCGCAACACGGGTTCGCGCCAGTTGGCCAGAATCGTGGTGCGGTAGCGGACGAATACCGCCAGTGGCGCGCCGGTGAACGCGGTCACAAGTGCTGCAAAGATGATTTCAAACACGGTGGCCGTCCGCCAGCAGCTCGTCCAACACCGCTTCCAGATCCTGTGCCGGTTTGTTCACAAAACGCGCTTCCACCACGCGCCGGGCGTTTTGCCCCATGCGCTGGCTGAGGGTGGGGTCCGCCACCAGGCGGCGGGTGTATTCAGCAAAGGCGGCGGTATCAAAACGGTCTACCAGAAAGCCGTTTTCCCCGTGTTCGATGATTTCGGGAATGCCGCCTGAGCGGCTGGCGACGACAGGCTTGTAGCTGGCGCCCGCTTCGATGGTGATCAGACCGAAAGGTTCGTCCCACTGTGAGGGCATAACAATAACATCGGCGCTATGGTAGAGGTTTTCCACATCGCCGCGGTAGCCCACATAGCGCAGGCGCGGGTCGAAGGCGATGGCAGCGCGGAGTTGTGCTTCGGTGTAGGAGCCGGGGAATTTCGCGGGATCGCGGCAGGCGCCGGCGATGACGAAACGCACCCGCGGGTCGGGGATGCGGCGGGCCAGCTCGATGAAGGTGTCGATGCCTTTGATGCGGCGGATCTGGCCCAAAAAACCCACCACGATATCGTCGGCGCTCAGGCCCAGCTCGGCGCGGATGTCGCGGGCGCCGTCGAAGCGGGCCACGTCCACCGGGCAATGGATCACGCGCCTGGGCATCGGAGTGGCCACCGAAGCGGTGGCGGTGTAGTGGGAGTTGGTGAGCAGCAGGGTGGAAAAACGTAAATAGGGCGGGGCCTGTTTCACCACCCGGTGGGCGTGGGTGACAATGGGCAGGCCCAACAGCCGCGCCGCCAGCATTTCGGCCGGGCGCCAATAGCCCACGTGGTTGACGTAGAGCAGATCGACCTTTTCCCGCCGCAGCAGGGTCAGGCAGCGGACCACGTCGCGGGCGTAGGCGAGTTTGCCGTGGGGTTCGTGTTCCGGCCAGATGCGGTGGCGGATGCCGCGCCGCGCCATCTCCGGCAGCATGGGGCCCTGGGCGGGAAACAGCACCAAGGGCGCGAAGCGCTCGCGGTTGAGCTGGCGCAGCATGACGAACAAATAGCGGCTGGTGCCGCCCCAGTCGCCGGCGCTGGTGGCGATATAAGCAATGGTTTTTGGCGTGCTGGGCGACATAAGAGGTGTTGGGGACTATCTCGGCAGGCCGGCATGCGAATAGCATGCCCGCAGCGCCGCGGCGGTGGTTGCGTCACGCCGGGATTGTTATCATTTTGCGCCGCCGTGGAGCTTGCGGCGGCAGTTTACACCATTTAACAGGATGTCAGTGAGCATGAATCTACCCGGCCGGATACTGGACAAATTAAGGCGTGCCGCCGGCGCTGCGCCGGTGCGGGAGCGCGTGCTTGTCAAAACCATCGACAGTGCCCGCCGCAAGCCGCTCAAACCCGGTTTTATCATCGGGGTCTACCGTTCCGGCACCACCTTGTTGCGCTATGTGCTGGACAGTCATCCCCATATCGCCGTGCCGCCGGAGAGTAATTTTCTGAACGGCGTGGCCGCCCTGTGGGGGGACGAATGGTACCGCAAGGGCCTGCTGGGGGTGGGGGTGGACGACGACGGCCTGCGCCAGCGCCTTAAGGCTTTTGCCGGGGACATTTTCGACGACTACGCGCGGGCCAAGGGCAAGCGGCGCTGGTTCGACAAAACACCCTCTTATGTGGATATTCTGCCCGCTCTGCACGACATCTTTGGTGCGGAGTGCCGTTACATCATGCTCTACCGTCACGGTTTGGACGTGGCCAATTCCATGGCCACCATGCACGGCAATGACGTCGAGCGCGGCCCCGCCCGCCGTTTCGCCGAGCGTTTTCCCGCTTCCGCCCGCTTGACCAATGCCTGCTACTGGGCCGAGCAGTGCGAGAAAATGCTGGCCTTCGAGGCAGCACATCCGGAACAATGTTTTCGCATTCACTACGAAGACTATTCCAGCGAGCCGGCACGCTACCTGCCGCCCTTGTTTGAATTTCTGGGCGAGGCCTGGGATCCTACCGTGCTTGAATTTTACGCCCGTCAGCACGACCATGGTCTGCAGGATTTCAAGGCGGCGGAAAGTACAGGTTTTGTTCCCAACACCGGCAGCTACCGCGGTTGGCCGCAGGGGGAGATTGACCAGGCCGGCGAGGCCGTGGGGGTGGTGCTGGCGAAACTGGGATACACCGTTTGAGCCAGCCTGCTGCCGTCGTCCACCTCATTCAGGGCTTGCAATTCGGCGGCCTGGAAATGATGGCGGTCAATTTGATCGAAGGGCTGGACCGCCGGTGTTACCGGCCGCTCGTGTGTTGCTATGACAGCCTGGGGCCCTTGGCTGAGCGTCTCGCCCAAGGGGGGGTGAGTGCGGCGCTGGTACCGCGCCGGGCCGGGGTGGACTGGCGATATATCCTCACCCTGGCCCGCTTCCTCCGCCGTCACCACACCCGGCTGCTGCATCTGCACAATTCCACCGCCTTTTTTTACGGTGCCCTGGCCGGGCGTCTGGCACGGGTGCCGGCCATCGTCTACACCGAGCACGGCCGCGATTTCGCCTCGAGCCGCAAAGCCCGCCTCATCAACCCGGTGCTGGCGCGCCTGGTGGACCGGGTGGTGACGGTGGCGGAGTTTTGCCAGGATTACCTGGCCGCGGAAGGTGTGTCGCGCCGGCGCATGGAAACCATCCACAACGGCATCGACGGCGCGCGTTTTGGCGCCGCTTTCGATACCGCCGCCTTGCGCGCGGCCCTGGGTTTGGCACCGGCGCAGCCGGTGATCGGCATTGTCGCCCGGCTGGATCCCATCAAAAACCACCGCCTGCTGCTAAAGGCCATGGCGGCGGTGCGCGGGTGCTGCCCCGATGCCGTGCTGCTGATCATCGGCGACGGTCCGCTGCGGGCTGAGCTGGAAGCGCAGGCCCGGGCTCTGCAACTGGCCGGCCGGGTGCACTTCCTGGGTGGCCGGGACGACGTGCCTGCCCTTTTGGCGCTGATGGATGTGTTCGTGCTCTGTTCCCACAGCGAGGGCTTGTCCCTTACCTTGATCGAGGCTGCGGCGGCGGCCAGGCCCATCGTCGCCACCGCCGTGGGCGGCAACGGCGAGGTGGTGCAAGACGGCGTCAACGGCCGCCTGGTACCGCCCAACGACCCTGCGGCCCTGGCCGGCGCCCTCATGGACCTGTTGCGGGACCCCGCCGGGGCGCAGGCCATGGGGCAGGCCGGGCGGGCGGTTTATGCTCGGGAGTTCACCCTGGACACCATGGTGCGACGCTATGAGGCGCTCTATGCCGCCCTGCTCTCTTAGCAGGATGTTGCAAAAGGCCTTCCTGGCCTTTTGCGACGCCGGCCGCCGCAGACGCGGTTTCCGGCGGCCCCAGGTTTTCGATGACTGGTCGTCATTGAACATGACAGTGCTTCCTCACACCGCGCGCAGCTTGTCGAAAAACGGAGTTTTTCGACAAGCTGTCAAGAAACTGGCAGCCGGGCTGGTTCTGCTCCCCGCCCTGGGGGGGCTGGCGCTGCCTCCCGCCGCGGCGCGGGTGCTGACGGCCCACCCCCACAATTACCGGCCGCTGCTGCGCACCCTCCAGCCGGGTGACACCTTGCTGCTGGCACCCGGGGTCTATCGCCGGGGGCTGCCGCTGCACCATTTGCAGGGGGAGCCGGGGCGGCCCATCGTCATCAGCGGCCAGGTGGGCGCCCCGCGGCCCCTGTTCCCCGCCCGGGCCGGGCACAACACCGTCAGCCTCATCGACAGCGCCCATCTCACCGTGCGCCGTCTGCACCTGGACGGCCGCAACCTGCCGGCGGACGGCGTCAAGTGTGAGGGCCCTGCCCGCTGGGCCCACCACATCGTGCTGGAAGATTTGCTCATTGAGCGCCACGGCTACAGCCAGCAGACCGTGGGCATTTCCACCAAATGCCCGGCCTGGGACTGGACGATCCGGGGCAATGTGATCACGGGTGCGGGCACGGGCATGTATCTGGGCAATTCCGACGGCAGTGATCCCTTCGTGCGGGGGCTGATCGAAAACAATCTGGTGGTGGACAGCGTGGGCTATGATTTGCAGATCAAGCACCAAAAAGCCCGCCCGCCCCTGGCGGGACTGGCCGGCCCCCCGGCGGTGACGGTGATCCGCGACAACGTGTTCGTCAAGCGCACGGGGCTGGACGTGGCCGGCATGGCCCGGCCCAATGTGCTGGTGGGGCACTGGCCTCTCGCCGGAGCCGGGGCCGAGGACCGCTATCTGATTTACCGCAACGTGTTCTACGACAACCCGCACGGCCGGGAAGCCCTCTTCCAGGGGGAGGGCAATATCGCCCTGTACAACAATTTGTTCGTCAACCCCCGGGGCGACGGCATCCACATCCAGCCTCACAACGACGTGCCCCGTGAGATCGACATCTTTTTCAACACCGTGGTGGCGGCGGGCACGGGTATCGCCGTGCGGCGCGGGCAGCGCCGGGGTGACTACACCCAATACCTCACCGGCAATGCAGTGTTTGCCCGGGTGCCCGTGGTGGGAGGGGTGCAGGGGGACAACCGGGTGGGGCCCTATGAGGCCGCCGGCCGCTATCTTACCGCGCCCTACGCCCCTTTCGGCCGTCTGGATTTGTACCCCAAGGGGTATCTCGGCGGCCGCGCGGTGGCTGATCTGCGCCTGCGGGCTTATCCGGAATGGAACCGGGACTTCAACGGGACAGTGAGAGCCGGGCGGTTCTATGGCGCCTACAGCGGGGTGGGGACAAATCCCGGCTGGCGGCCACGGTTTGCGCCCAAGCCCCGCCTGTCAGTGTCAAAGCGCGCTTGGTGAGTCGGCGGTGCCAGGGGCTTGATTGCTTGTCTTGACTGCTTGCTGCAAAACTCTGTTTTGCAGCAAGCAGTGTGCAGCGTAGGGCTGCACCGGCGTTGCAAAAGGCCAGGAAAGCCTTTTGCAACATCCTGTTAAGGGTAGGGCGGCGTTGACGATGCCCGGGGGGGTGCCCGCGCCGCGCTTGCGGCTAATGGCGCTGTGTTTTTCCGTGGTGTGAGCACCTGTCTGGATTTTATGTCCGCCAGGGCATAGATTTAATTGATTACCGCGAAAAAAAAGAGGTCGATGCGCGTGCGGAAAGCCGGCATCACAGTTTTCCTGTTCCTGCTGTTCAGTGTCACCACGTACCCGGCAAGTGCCGTTCAGGACGTCGCCGTCGGGGTGCTGGGATTTCGCGGCGCTGAGCTGGAAGCGGGGCGCTGGCAGGCCACGGCGGACTACCTGAGCGAAGCGGTCCCCGGTTACCGCTTCCGCATTATTCCCCTGAATCTGGAGGCGCTGCACCGCCAGGCGGGCGAGGGCCGGCTGGATTTCGTGATCACCAATTCCGGTGACTATGTTGTTCTCGAAGCCGGCTTGGGGGCAACGCGCATCGCCACCCTGAAGCGGGGGCCCACCGCCCTGGGTGAGAGCGCCTATGGTGCCGTCATCATCACCCGCAAAGACAGCGGCATAAGAACCCTGGAACAGTTGGCCGGCAAGTCCTTGGCGGCGGTGGGCCCCGATTCTTTCGGTGGTTTCCAGATGGCCTGGCGGGAGATGCACGAGGCCGGTCTGGACCCCTATGATGATCTCTCGCGGCTGGAATTTCTCGGGGTTCCCCAAGACCGGATCGCCCGCGCGGTGCTGGCGGGGGAGGTGGACGGCGGGACCATGTGCTCCTACGCTTTCAATGAG
>DRLM01000126.1 GCA_011375345.1 Gammaproteobacteria bacterium | reverse complement strand
GCGAGAATCTTATTTGTTGACGACGAGGCCGCGATACGTGAGCTGGTGGACACGGCGCTGTCACGGGCGGGTTTTGAGGTGGAACTGGCGGCGGACGTGATGGACGCCGAAAGCCGGCTGGTCGCCAAAATGCCGGATCTGGTGCTGCTGGACTGGATGCTGCCCGGGGTCAGCGGCGTGGAATACGCCCGTCGCCTGCGGCGCGATGACCGGGCTCGCGACCTGCCGATCATATTGTTGACTGCCAGGGGCGAAGAGGCGGACAAAGTGCGCGGACTGGACAGCGGTGCCGACGATTACATCACCAAACCCTTCTCCCCTCGTGAGCTGGTGGCGCGCATTAATGCTGTGCTGCGCCGCGCTGCGCCCCACATGGCCGACGAGATCATCGAGGTGGACGGCTTGTGCCTGGATGCCGCCAGCCACCGGGTGACCGCCCGGGGGGATGTCCTGGAAATGGGCCCCACGGAGTACCGCTTGCTGCATTTCTTTATGACGCATCCGGAACGGGTGTACAGCCGCGGGCAGCTGCTGGACCGGGTGTGGGGCGGGAATGTGTACGTGGAAGAGCGGACGGTGGATGTGCACATCCGCCGTCTGCGCAAGGCCTTGTCACCCCACGGCCACGAGCGCTATATCCAGACTGTGCGGGGGGCGGGGTATCGCTTTTCCCAGCAGGTTTAGCAGGATGTTGAAAAAGGCCTTGCCGGCCATTTTCAAGGCCGGCCGCCCTGACCGGCTTGGTGGAGGGGGAGGGTGCGTGCCTTCCCGTGCGGGCAGTCCATAGCCTGTTTGTAAGGAGTTTTTGTGTCCAAGGCCTGGTGGTCCGAGTTCTGGCGCGCCCTGTGGCTGGCTGCCCTCGCCCTGGCCGCAGGCGCCTGGTTTGACCGGCCCTGGGCCGCCGCTCTGGTGGCATTGCTGGTTTATCTGGCCGGTCATCTCTTTTATCTGCACAAACTGGAGCGCTGGCTGCGCATGGGTGCCGGCGGTCAGCCCCTGCATGGCTACGGGGTCTGGGCGGATGTGTTTTATCATCTCTATCGTCTGCGGCGCCGCCACTGGCGGCGCAAGCGCACCATCTCCAATTATCTGAACCGTTTTCGCGAACTCACCGCCGCCATGCCGGACGCCACGGTGGTGGCCACGGCGGTGGGGGAGATCGAATGGTTCAACGGGGCCGCCGGGCGTCTGCTGGGCCTGCATTCCCCCCAGGACATCGGTCAACGGGTGGATAATCTGGTGCGCCATCCGGCCTTTGTCGAGTACCTGCACGGCGGGGACTATGAAGAGCCCGTGGTGCTTCCCTCCCCCGCGGACGAGCGGGTCATGTTGTCTGTGGTGGTCGTCCCCTTTGGCCGTGACCAGCGGCTGCTGGTGGCCCGGGACATCACCCGCCTGCACCGCCTGGAGCAGGTGCGGCGCGACTTTGTGGCCAATGTGTCCCACGAAATGCGTACCCCTTTGACGGTCATGGCGGGTTACCTGGAGACGCTGAGCGATGACGGGGCGCACTGTCCATCCCATTGGCGCCGGCCCTTGCAGCTGATGTCGGAGCAGACGGACCGCATGCAGCACCTGGTGAGCGACCTGTTGCTGTTGTCCCGCCTGGAGACGGAGCGCCTGCCTGTGGAAGGTGTCCGGGTGGATGTGCCCCGCCTGCTGGATGGCCTGAAGGGGGAGGCCTTGTCCTTGAGCGGCGGTCGTCACCAGATTCAGTGGGACATGGACCAGGACCTGCATATCCGGGGGCGGCAGGAGGAATTGCGCAGTGCCTTTAGCAACCTGGTCACCAACGCAGTGCGCTACACACCCGCTGGGGGGCAGATCAGTATCCGTTGGTATTTCCGGGAGGGAAAAGCGTGTTTTGAAGTGCGGGACACCGGCATAGGCATCGCGCCCCAGCATCTGCCGCGGCTTACCGAACGTTTTTACCGGGTGGATGTGGCCCGCTCACGCCAGACCGGGGGAACGGGGCTGGGGCTGGCTATCGTCAAACATGTGCTGGAACGCCACGGCAGCCGTCTCGAGGTTCGCAGCGTGAGCGGCCGCGGCAGCACTTTCCGCTGCTGTTTCCCCCCGGTAGCGGCGGTGCCGGGACGATGATTGTCACGCGCCTGTCATATTGGCGTCACTGTGGTGAAATATTCTTGACCAATAATACCGCCCACCTGGGTGCAGGGGAGCAAGGTGCGCCGTCAACCCGTTGAGAGGAGATACATCGTGAAGCGATCTTTCAGGTTTCTGGCCACTTTGGGTCTGGTGAGTGCGGCGCTGGTGTCGGGAACGGCTGGGGCGCTGGAGCTTGACCCCAAACTGCCCACCTACAGCAAGGCGAGCGGCGTGTCCGGCAATGTCTCCAGCGTGGGTTCCGACACCCTGGCCAATTTGATGACCCTGTGGGCGGAACAGTTCAAGCGCGAATACCCCAACGTCAATATTCAAATCCAGGCGGCAGGGTCATCCACCGCGCCGCCCGCCCTGACCGAAGGGACGTCCAACCTGGGGCCCATGAGCCGCAAAATGAAAGCCAAGGAAGTGGCCGCCTTCGAGGAGAAGTACGGCTACAAGCCCACCCCCGTCCGCGTGGCCATCGATGCCCTGGCGGTGTATGTGCACAAAGACAACCCCATCAAGGGTCTGACCATCCCCCAGGTGGACGCGATTTTTTCGTCCACCCGCAAATGCAGCTATCCTGAAGACATCACCCGCTGGGGCCAACTGGGGCTCGGCGGTGCCTGGACCAATCGCTCCATTCAGCTTTTCGGCCGCAACTCCGTCTCCGGCACCTACGGCTATTTCAAGAAAAAAGCCCTGTGCAAGGGTGATTACAAGCCCACCGTCAATGAGCAGCCCGGTTCCGCTTCCGTGGTGCAGTCGGTGAGCGCGTCCCTGAACGGCATCGGCTATTCCGGTATCGGCTACAAAACCTCCGGCGTCAGAGCTGTGCCTCTGGCGAAAAAAGCGGGTGCGAAGTTCGTGGAAGCGGTTCCCGGCAATGCCTTGAGCGGCAAGTATCCCCTGTCCCGCTTTTTGTATATCTATGTCAACAAACACCCCAACAAGCCCCTGCCCCCCCTGGAACGGGAGTTCATCAAGATGGTGTTGTCCAGGGTGGGTCAGCAAGTGGTCATAAAAGACGGCTACATTCCCCTGCCTGCGAGGGTGGTGGCCAAGGAACTGGCCAAGTTGAATTGAGCGGAACGCCCCGCCGGTCCGCTTTTGCAGAGTCCCGCTGATGCGGGACTGTGTTGTCTTGGGGGGCGCTCTTCAGGCTGATGGCCGGCGGATGCCCGCACCGGCTGACTCTCAAGCCGCCGCTGTCACATTAATGTAACATCCTTCGCGTATGTTGCCGCTCATGACGTCCACCCTCTCCCCCTCCCCCAAGGCTGCGGGTCGTGGCTGGCGCGCGCGCATGTTCAAAGACCGCCTGGCCCACCACGCCGTGGGCGTGGGCGGCGTCGGCGTGATCATTGCCATTTTGTTGATTTTTTTCTATCTGCTCTACGTGGTCATCCCCCTGTTTGAGTCGGCTGAGCTGAAGTCGGAGGCTCGCTACGAGGCGCCCGGCGGGGCGGGGGCCACCTTGTATCTGGCCATGGAGGAGCAACGGGAAATCGGCGTTCGTTTTACCGCTGCCGGCAAAGTGGTGTTCTTTCGCACCCAGGGGGGCGAGGTGGTGAGACAGGTTGATCTGCCCCTGCCCCCGGGAACTTCGGTTACGGCCTTCGCCACGGCGCTGCCTGCCAGCGGGGTGGTCGCCCTGGGCCTGTCAGACGGACAGGCCCTGGTGGTGCGTCACAAATATGAAGTGACCTATCCCGGTGACCGGCGGCTGATCACGCCTGAGATCGGCTTTCCCCTGGGTGAGGACCCCATCACGGTGGACGAGCTGGGCCGGCCTTTGGTGCGGCTGGCGGTGGCCGTGGGCGAGGAAGGTGCCACCCTGGCCGCCAGCGTGGCCGGCGGGGACATTCGCCTGGTGGCGCTGAGCAAGGAGGTGTCCTTTCTGGACGAGGAAGAGACCTGGGAGCGCGAAGCGGTCACGGTGTCCACGGCCTTAGGCGCGGTCCGCTTTCTGATCGTCGAGCCGGAGCAACGTAATTTGTACGTGGCGCTGCCGGACGGCCGCCTGCACTATTTCGACATTGTGGACAAGTCCGGGCCCCGTCTGGTGCAGACCGTGAGCGTGGTGCCCAAGGGCCGCAAGCTCACGGCCCTGCAGCTGTTGGTTGGAGGTATTTCCCTGCTGGTGGGTGATGACCACGGTGGTTTGTCCCAGTGGTTCCCGGTGCGCGACGAGCAGAACAACTACAGCCTGAAGCATGTGCGCGATTTCGATCCTCTGGGCGCCGCCATCACCGCCATTGCCCCGGAACAGGCGCGCAAGGGTTTTCTTGTGGCGGACCGTGAAGGCAGCTTGGGCGTTTATCATGCCACCGCCCACCGCACCCTGATGGTGACGCCCTTGTCTTCGGCGCCCCTGACCGCCCTGGCGGTGGCCCCGCGGGCCAACGCCCTGCTGGCGGAAGACAGCCGCGGACGCATCCAGTTTGCGGCCATCCGCAACGAGCACCCCGAGGTGTCCTGGTCGGCCCTGTGGGGCAAGGTGTGGTACGAAGGCTATTCCGAGCCGAAGTACATCTGGCAGTCTTCTTCCGCCAGCAATGATTTCGAGCCCAAGTTCAGCCTTATGCCTATTTCCTTCGGTACTCTGAAGGCGGCGTTCTACGCCATGCTGATGGCTGTGCCCCTGGCCATTCTGGGGGCCATGTACACGGCTCATTTCATGGCGCCGGGCATGCGCCGCCTGGTCAAGCCCAGCGTGGAAGTGATGGAGGCCCTGCCCACCGTCATTCTGGGTTTCCTGGCCGGGTTGTGGCTGGCGCCCTATGTGGAAGCCCGGTTGCCCGGCATTTTCAGTTTGCTGCTCGTCGTGCCCCTGGGTATATTGCTGGCGGCGTACCTGTGGTCACGCCTGCCCGTGGTTCTTCGTTCCGCTGTGCCCGAGGGCTGGGAGCCCGCTTTGCTGGTGCCCGTGGTGGCTTTGCTGGGATGGCTTTCCATGGTCATAAGCCCTGCGCTGGAGACGGCTTGGTTCGACGGTGATATGCGCCAGTGGCTCAGTCATGACCTGGGCATTCCCTTCGATCAGCGCAACTCACTGGTGGTGGGGCTGGCCATGGGCTTTGCCGTGGTGCCGACGATTTTCTCCATCGCCGAGGACGCCATCTTCGGCGTGCCCAAGCATCTGACCCAGGGTTCCCTGGCCCTGGGCGCCACCCCCTGGCAGACCCTGGTGTATGTGGTTCTGCTCACCGCCAGCCCCGGGATTTTCTCCGCTGTGATGATCGGCTTCGGCCGCGCCGTGGGGGAGACCATGATCGTGCTCATGGCCACGGGCAATACGCCGGTGATGGATTTCAGCGTGTTTCAGGGCATGCGCACCCTGGCGGCCAATATCGCCGTGGAAATGCCTGAATCGGAAGTGGACAGCACCCATTACCGGGTTTTGTTCCTGGCGGCACTGGTGCTGTTCCTGTTTACCTTCTTCTTCAACACCCTGGCCGAGCTGGTGCGCCAGCGCCTGCGCAGGAAATACAGCAGTCTGTGACCCCTGTGGCGGTAAAACGGCATTTCGGGCAATGGTGGGGCAGCGGCGCGCCCTGGGTGTGGCTCAGCGCCGGCGCGGTGGCGGTCAGTCTGATCGCCGTGTTCGGGCTGTTGCTTCTGATCGCGGTGCGGGGCCTGAGCTGCTTCTGGCCCGCCGATCTTGTCGAACTGCAATACCAGGAACCGGGCGGCCAGGTTGAGCGCCTGATCGGCGAGGTGGTCGAATCCGAAGTCGTCTCCGCTGAACGTCTGCATAGCGCCGGGCTGCAGCTGCCCCCCGGCGCCCACCGGGTGACCCGCTATTTGCTAAAGGAAGGCAATCGCGACGTCACGGGGATGGACTTCCAGGTCATTATCGAGCCCTACATTCTGTCCCGCGATTATCCCGCAACCTTGCTGGCGGTGGAACGGCGGGAATGGGGCAACCTCTATGGCTATCTGCTGAACGTCAAGGAAAACGGCGCCGTGGTGGCGACCGGCGAGGCGGCCTGGGAGGCCTTGCAAAAGCGTCTCCGGCGGGCCCTGACCTTGAATGACGAGATTCACACCATCGAAAAAGACGACATCGGCGCCATCAATTACCAGATGGAAGGCCTGCGCCTGGAGCGCCGCCGTCTGGAGCTGGATGGTGAAGACACGCCCGAGGCTCTGGCGGCGCTGGCCGAGCAGCGGCAGGAACTGGAACAGCAATACCAGGCGCTGCAATTGCGCCTGAAGGACCTCTACCGCGCGGCCCGCCGGGACAGTTTCACCGCCGAAGTGGCCGGTGGACAAAACATCGAAGTGCCCCTGGCCAAAGTGGTGCGGGTGTACCGTCCCAATGCCATGTCCGTCTGGGACAAGACCGGGCACTACCTCGCCAGGGTGTGGGAGTTTGTTGCTGACGAGCCGCGGGAGGCCAACACCGAAGGGGGGATTTTCCCGGCGATTTTCGGCACGGTGATGATGGTGCTGGTCATGTCGGTGTTTGTCACCCCCTTTGGTGTGGTGGCGGCGCTGTATCTGCGCGAATATGCCAAACAAGGTGTGCTGACCCGCCTCATCCGCATCGCCGTGAACAACCTCGCCGGGGTGCCCTCCATCGTCTACGGCGTGTTTGGCCTGGGTTTTTTCGTTTACTTTCTCGGGGGCAACCTGGATCAGTTGTTTTATCCCGAGGCCCTGCCCGCGCCCACCTTTGGCACACCGGGCATCATGTGGGCCTCACTGACCCTGGCCATACTCACCCTGCCGGTGGTCATCGTTGCCACCGAGGAGGGTCTGGCCCGGGTGCCCCGTTCCGTGCGCGAAGGCAGCCTGGCCCTGGGCGCCACCAAGTTTGAGACCCTGTGGCGGGTGGTGCTGCCCATGGCCAGTCCCGCCCTGATGACGGGCATGATCCTGGCAGTGGCCCGCGCCGCCGGTGAAGTGGCGCCCCTGATGCTGGTGGGGGTGGTGAAACTGGCGCCGTCCCTGCCTTTGGACGGCAATTTCCCCTATTTGCATCTGGACCGTAAATTCATGCATCTTGGCTTTCACATCTACGACGTCGGCTTCCAAAGCCCCAATGTCGAAGCCGCGCGGCCGTTGGTGTATGCCACCGCCTTGTTATTGGTTGTTGTTATCGTCGTGCTGAATCTCTCCGCGGTGGCGATCCGCAATCGTCTGCGGGAAAAATACCGCGCCCTGGAGAGCTGATGGGCGCAGTGGTGGAAGAGACTATGAAAACTGCGAATTCGCGCACCCACGCCGTGGACATGGCGGCCCTGGGCAAGCCGCGCAATCGTCTTAAACTGAGTGACGAGAGCGTGGCGCTGGAGGTCAGGGACCTGGATCTTTACTATGGCGACAAGCAGGCCCTGAGCCGGATCAGCATGCTTGTTCCCGAGCACCGGGTGACCGCCTTCATCGGCCCCAGCGGCTGCGGGAAATCCACCTTGCTGCGTTGTTTCAACCGCATGAATGACCTGGTGGACGGCTGCCGGGTGGTGGGGCAGATTTTTCTGGATGGCAAGGACATATATGCCAAAGGGCAAAACGTGGTGGATCTGCGCCGCCGCGTGGGCATGGTGTTTCAAAAACCGAACCCGTTTCCCAAGTCAATCTACGAAAACGTGGCTTATGGCCTGCGCCTGCAGGGGGAAAAGAACCGGCACCGTCTGGACGAAGTGGTGGAGCGGTCGCTGCGGGGCGCGGCGCTGTGGGACGAAGTCAAAGACCGGCTGCACGACAGCGCCCTGGGTTTGTCCGGCGGCCAGCAGCAGCGCCTGGTCATCGCCCGGGCCATCGCCGTGGAGCCGGAAGTGTTGTTGTTGGACGAGCCGGCCTCGGCCCTGGACCCCATTTCCACGCTGAAGCTGGAAGAGCTGATCTACGAACTCAAGGAACAGTATTCCATCGTGATCGTCACCCACAATATGCAGCAGGCCGCCAGGGTGTCTGACTACACCGCGTTTATGTATCTCGGTGAACTGATCGAATACTCGGACACGGACACCTTGTTTACCAACCCCCGCGAAAAGCAGACCGAAGATTATATTTCCGGCCGCTATGGCTGAGCGGCGGCATTTATGGGGCATTGCGACGAGGACAGGTGTATGGACAAAGTAGATATCGGGCACCACATCTCCCAGCGCTTCAACGAAGAGCTGGAGGACGTGCGCAACAAGGTGCTGGCCATGGGTGGGCTGGTGGAACAGCAACTGGCCGACGCCATGGTCGCCATCGGTTCCGGCGACAGCGATCTGGGCCGGGTGGTGGTGACCAACGATTTCAAGGTTAACGCCCTGGAAGTGGCCATAGACGAAGAGTGCACCCAGATCCTGGCGCGCCATCAGCCCACGGCCACAGATTTGCGTCTGGTGGTGGCGGTCATCAAAACCATCACTGACCTGGAACGCATCGGCGACGAGGCGGAGAAAATCGGCCGTCTGGCGGAGCAGCTGGTGGAGCTGGAAGAGGGCAAGGTGGCATATACGGAACTGGATACCCTGGGCAATCATGTTCGCCAGATGCTGCACGATGCTCTGGACGCCTTTGCCCGCACCGATGTGGAAGCCGCCGTCAAAGTGGCGGGTCAGGATCCCAAAATAGACCGCGAGTACAACGCCCTCATGCGCCAGCTCATCACCTTCATGATGGAAGACCCGCGTTCCATCCGCCGGGTACTCAACGTGATGTGGGCGGCCCGCGCCCTGGAGCGCATCGGTGACCATTCCCGCAACATTTGCGAATACATCATTTATCTGGTCAAAGGCAAGGACGTGCGCCATACCAGCCTGGAGCAGATGGAAGAGGAAGTGCGCGGGACGCGCAGACCGCAATGAGCCTTCGGTGAAGCAAAACAAAAAAGGGCGGTAAAGCGCCGCCCTTGTTTGGTCTGAGTGCCCCCTCTTCAGGGGGGCCGCCGGCCGTCCTTTCCCTCAGGCTGGTGAGGAATGCGCCCTAGCCGGCGAAATTCTTCGCCACAAAATCCCAGTTGACAATATTCCAGAAGCTCTCCACGTAGTTGGGGCGGGCGTTGCGGTAATCGATGTAATAGGCATGCTCCCACACGTCACAGGTGAGCAGGGGCGCTTTGCCTTCCGCAAGCGGCGTGCCGGCATTGCTGGTGCTGACCACGTCCAAAGTGCCGTCGGGGTTTTTCACCAGCCAGGCCCAGCCGGAGCCGAAGGTGGTGACGGCGGTCTGGGAGAACTTCTCCTTGAAGGCATCCAGCGAGCCAAAGGTGTTGTTGAGGGCGTCCAGCAAAGCGCCACCGGCTTGGCCGCCGGCGGGGGAGAGGCCGTTCCAGTAAAAGGTATGGTTCCAGACTTGCGCCGCGTTGTTGAAAATTCCGCCCGAGGATTTTTTGATGATGTCCTCCAGGGGCATGTCCTCGAACTCCGTGCCCTTGATCAGCTTGTTCAAATTGGCCACGTAAGTGGCGTGGTGTTTGCCGTAGTGGTATTCCAGGGTTTCCCGGGACAGGACCGGCTCCAGGGCGTCCATGGCATAGGGCAGTTCCGGCAGCTTGTGCTCCATGGGTGATTTCCTCCAATCGTGTGTGATGAATGCTGCTTCCAGGCATGGTGGCAGCGGGTGCGGATTATAGTTTAAGACTTAGTCTAAAATAAGCGGTCGCGGCGCTGCAAGCACAAAACGCCGTTTTCAGTCTCTGCCGCTCAAGGCCTCGCCGTGCTCCTCGTGCAGGTAGGTCCGGCCGCGGTAAAAGCGGGCGGCGATGCTGAACAAGACGGCCGTCACCAGCATCAGGCCGGTGAAAAACCAATAATAGTCGGCCCCGGCCAGGACCACGCCGCCGTCTTCGTTCTGAATGAAAAAATTCACCGCGCTGGTGAACAGGTTGCCGGCGGAAATGGACAACATGAAAAAGGCCATCACGAACGACTTCATGGTCCTGGGTGCCTGGGTGTAGGAAAACTCCAGGCAGGTGATGGACACCATCACCTCCGCTGCCGTCAGCGCCACATAGGCCAACAACTGCCAGCCGATATGGGGTGTGGCGCCGCCGTCGAGGCGCATCTGAATCCAGGTGGGAATCAAAAACGCCGCCGCTGCCAGGAACAAGCCAAGGGCGATCTTGCGCAAGGGCGGCAGGGGGGCCAGCCGTTCCAGGGCGGGATAAATCACGTAGGAAAACAAGGGAATCAAGATCATCACCAACAAGGGGTTGGCGGCCTGGATCTGGGACGGCAGCACCTCAAAACCCAACACTTCCCGGTCCATCTGCTGGGCCTGCAACACCCAGGCGGAGCCGGTCTGATCGAACAGCGCCCAAAACACCGCCACGAAGGCGTAAATAAGGCACAGCCGGCCCAGGGCCCTGAGCCCCTCACCGCTGAAGGTCTCCTTCACAAAGCGCCGGCCGCCGGGCGGGATGTGGACGAACTGGTGGCGCCCCGCCCAAAACACCAAAGTGGCGAGCAGCATGAGCACGCCGGGCACGGCGAAGGCCACCGAGGGGCCGTATTCCGCCAGCAGCCAGGGTGTGGCCAGCATGGAGACAAAAGCGCCCAGGTTGATGGCGAAGTAAAACCCGCCGAACACCCGCGACAACAAATGCTGGTTGGACGGCCCGAACTGGTCCCCCACGTGGGCCGAGACGCAGGGCTTGATGCCCCCCGAGCCGATGGCGATGAGGGCCAGCCCCAGTGCCAGCCCCAGGCGGGTGTGATCCAAAGCCAGGGCGAAATGGCCCAGGCAATAGACCAGTGACAAAAAAATGATGGTGCGGTACTTGCCCCACACCCCGTCCGCCAGCAGGGCGCCCAGCAGCGGCAGGAAATACACCGCCGAGACGAAAAGATGAAAATACCCCTTGGCCTCTTCCTCGCTCATGGTGGCCAGTGTTCCCTCGCTGTCCATGAGGTACTGGGTCATGAACACCACCAAAATGGCGCGCATGCCATAAAAGCTGAAGCGCTCGGCGGCCTCGTTGCCGATGATGTAGGGAATGCCCGGTGGCAGCGTGGGGGAGGGCAGGGGGGCGGTGCGGTAGCGCATGAGGGTCCTGTTGGTTTAAGGTGAAGGGTGTTTTGGGTGTGACCGGGGCATGTCCCCGGCCCACCCGGAGCCCCGCGGATTCTACAATGGTTTGCAACACAGCAGGAATGCGGGCGCCCGCCCCGCCCCCGGGAGGATGGCCATGAAACATGTCGCGGCCTGGTCGTATTGTGTAGTGTGCTCGTCGCTGCCGTCCCCGCCCTGGCCGTGCCCACCGACGTCACCGCGCGGGTGCTGGCCTGGGATGCCAAATTCGTCGGCACCGGCATGGCCGGCGCCGGGGGCTGCGCCTGCGACGCCTGAAGCCTCATGAACCCCGTCGAACTCAGCCTCTTCGCCAGCCGCATCAGTGCGGTGTGCGAGGAAATGGGCGCGGTGCTGCGCCGCGCGGCCTTGTCGCCCAATATCAAGGACCGGCTGGATTTTTCCTGTGCGGTGTTCGACGAGCAGGGGCGCTTGTGTGCCCAGGCGGCCCATATTCCCGTGCATCTGGGCAGCATGGCTTATGCCATGGGCGGCATCGTGCGGCGCTGCCACTGGGCGCCCGGCGACATGGTCATTGTCAATGATCCCTACCTGGGGGGTACCCATCTGCCCGATGTGACCCTGGTGGCGCCGTTCTTTGTGGGCGGGGAGCTGCTGGGTTTCGTGGTCAACCGCGCCCACCATGCGGACATCGGCGCGGCGGCGCCCGGTTCCATGCCCCTGTCCCGCTCCCTGGACGAGGAGGGCATGGTGATTCCGCCCACCCACTTGCTGCGGCACGGGCGGATGGAAGAGGGCTGGTTCGAGCACCTGTTGGGGGCGCTGCGCAATCCGGCCCAGGCCCGGGGGGATTTCGCCGCCCAGATCAGCGCCAACCGCGCCGGCTTGCGGCGGCTTCAGGAATGGGTGGCCGGCCTGGGGCCGGGGGCGTACCGCCGTGCCCTCAGTGCGGTGAATGATTATGGTGAGCGCCTGGCCCGGGCCGCTTTGCGCGACATTCCTGATGGCCGCTACACCTTCCGCGATGTGCTCGACGACGACGGCGCCGGGCACACCGATCTGCCCATCGTGGTCACCGTGACGGCCGGCGACGGCGCCATCGGGGTGGATTTCAGCGGCACCGCGGACCAGGCCGCGGGCAATGTGAACTGCCCCTTGTCGGTGGCGGCTGCCGCGGTGTACTACGTCTTCCGCTGCCTCATGCCCGCCCACACCCCCGCCTGCGCCGGCAGTTTCCGGCCCATTGCCCTGCGGGCGCCGGCGGGCTGTCTGCTCAACGCCCGCCCGCCGGCCGCCGTGGCGGCGGGCAATGTGGAGACCAGCACCCGGGTGGTGGATGCGGTGCTGGGGGCCCTGGCCCAGGCCATCCCAGCGCGCATTCCCGCCGCCAGCCACGGCAGCATGAACAATGTTGCCATGGGTGGCCTGGAGTGGGACTACTACGAAACGTTGGGCGGTGGCATGGGGGCCGGTCTCCTGGGCGGTGGCCTGCACGCCGTGCAGACCCATATGACCAACACCCTCAACACGCCGGTGGAAAGCCTGGAAATGCACTACCCCTTGCGGGTGCGGGCCTACGCCGTGCGGCGCGGCTCCGGCGGCCGTGGCCGGTGTCCCGGCGGCGACGGCCTGATCCGGGAATACGAATTTCTGGAGGAGACCCGCGTCACCCTGCTCACCGAACGGCGTCGCCATACCCCCTGGGGTCTGCAGGGGGGGGAGGCAGGGGCGCCGGGCCGCAATCTTTTGCAGGGGCAAAGCCTGCCGCCCAAGGTGCATATCACCGCTGAGGCCGGCCAGCGGCTCACTGTGGAGACGCCCGGCGGCGGTGCGTGGGGCAAAGCCACAATGCCCACCCCTTAAATTCCGGGGCAGCGACGGGTTAGAATCCGGGATTGTTTCCGGGGGATTAAGTCGGGGCGGGACAGCCGCACCAGTTGGCGGGCTTGACGCGCCGCCGGCCCTGGCATAGAGGACGGTCTGCATCCCCGCGGCATCTCCGGCCATGTGCCGCAAGCCGGTTTCACTATGAGGTAATGATGCGATGGACGTGATGGATTTCATCAAAGAACAGGTCGCCACCCACCCGGTGGTGATCTTCATGAAGGGGACGCCCGATTTTCCCCAGTGCGGTTTTTCCGCCCGCGCCGCCGAGGCCCTCAGGGCCTGCAGCGAGGAGCTGGCTTATGTCAATATTTTTGAAGACCCGGAAATTCACCGCAATCTGCCCAGGTTTTCCAACTGGCCCACTTTCCCCCAGGTGTTCATCGGCGGCGAGTTGATCGGCGGCTGCGACATCACCCTGGAACTTTACGAGCGCGGCGAGTTGCAAAAAATGGTCAGGGCCGCGGTGGAACAAGCCGGGTCGCGTTAAGCGGCATCCGCCACGATCCGGCAAGGGGGCCGCAGGCGGCATCATTCCCGCCGCGAGGTTTGTCTTTGCCCCCTGCCAAGGAGCCGCCTCCATGCCCAAGCCCACCCCGGTTGATGATCCTGTCCTGCGCCGCCTGCGCTGGCTGACCTGGACCATTGTCCTGGTGGTCATCCTGTGGCAGGTCCTGCCCTGGGTGGAGCGCTATGTGATCGGCCTCACTGCCGAGCCGCGGGCGGTGACGCCGCGGGGCGATCTGGCGGCGGATGAACAGTCCACCATTGAAATCTTCGAGCAGGCCAGCCCCTCGGTGGTGTTCATCTCCACCCGCAAACGGGTGCGGGACTTTTGGACCCGCAACATTTTCACCGTGCCCAAGGGTACCGGTTCCGGGTTTGTGTGGGATGACCTGGGTCACGTGGTCACCAACCATCATGTGATAGCGGGCGCGTCAGAGGCCGTTGTGCGGCTCAATGACGGGCGCAGCTACAAGGCCGTGCTGGTGGGGGCCAGCCCGGCCCATGATCTGGCGGTGCTGCGTATCAACGTGGCCTTCGACCGGCCGCCGCCGGTGCCCATCGGCACCAGCGCTGATCTGAAAGTGGGGCAGAAGGTCTTTGCCATCGGCAATCCCTTCGGGCTGGATTACACCCTCACCGGCGGGCTGGTCTCGGCGCTGAACCGGTCTTTGACGGAAGAGAACGGCGCGCGCATCGACAAGCTCATCCAGACCGATGCCGCCATCAATCCCGGCAATTCCGGCGGGCCGTTGCTGGACAGCGCCGGCCGCTTGATTGGCATCAATACTGCGATTTACAGCCCCTCCGGCGCCTATGCGGGCATTGGCTTTGCGGTGCCCGTGGACACGGTAAACCGGGTGGTGCCGCGCCTGATTGCCCAGGGCCGGTACATTCGTCCCAGCCTGGGTGTCGCCGTGGACGAGGACTTGAATAAAATACTCACCGCCCGGCTGGGGGTGCGGGGGGTGGCGGTGCTCAAGGTCTATCCGGGCTCAGCGGCCGAGCGGGCCGGCCTGCGGGAAACCCGGGTGGACCGCAGCGGGCAGGTGATTCCCGGCGACGTCATCTTGGCTGTGGACGGTCATCCGGTGGCGTCGGTGGCGGCCCTGCTGACGCAGTTGGACGCGTACCGTGTCGGCGACCGGGTCACCTTGCGTATCTGGCGGTCCGGGCGGGAGAGGGATGTGGCCGTCACTCTTGAGGCCGGCACCAGTTAGGAGCCTGTTATTCTTCCGGCGGGGCCGCCGCTGCCGGTGGCCGCCGTCCGCTTGCGATGACGACGATGTGCAACAGAAAATCGGAGACTTGATCTTGTAACAATCAACCCTATTCCTTGACTTGCATTCCTGCGGGAGTCCCTTGGTGGATGGAAAATGAAACTGACGGAGGTAAGTTGAGTAATGAAAATCGCCCAAGTGTCTCCGCTCTACGAGAGCGTTCCCCCGAAAACCTACGGCGGCACCGAACGGGTGGTGCACTACCTCACCGAGGAGCTGGTGCGCCTCGGGCACCAGGTCACCTTGTTTGCCAGCGGCGATTCCAGGACCCGGGCCGAGCTGCGCCCCATCGTGCCGGAGGCTTTGCGCCTCAGCCGCGTTCGCCGCGACCCCACGGTCTGGCACACCCTGTTGCTGGCCGCAGTGGCGCGGGAGGCCCACAACTATGATGTGATTCATTTTCATACCGATTTTCTTCATTTTCCCCTGTGCCGCCTGGTGGGCACCCCCCAGCTCACCACCTTGCACGGCCGCCTCGATTTGCCCGACCTGCAGGCGGTTTACGCCGAGTTTCATGACCAGCCCGTGGTGTCCATTTCCGACGCCCAGCGCGCGCCCTTGCCACAGGCCCAATGGCTGGCCACGGTTTACAACGGCGTGCCGGCCGAGTGCTACGACTTCCGGGCCGAAGGGGGGGATTATCTGGTGTTCCTCGGCCGCATCTCGCCGGAAAAAGGCGCCGAGGCCGCCATTGAGATTGCCCTGCGGGCGGGTCTGCCTTTGAAAATCGCCGCCAAGATCGACGTGGTGGACGAGGCCTACTTCAAAGCGCGCATCCAGCCCCACCTGGGCCATCCCTTGATCGAATACGTGGGCGAGGTGGACGAGCGGGGCAAAAACGAGCTGTTGGGCGGGGCGCGGGCACTGCTGCTCCCATTGGCCTGGCCGGAGCCCTTCGGTTTGGTGATGATCGAGGCCATGGCCTGCGGCACGCCGGTGATAGCCTATCGCCGCGGCGCAGTGCCGGAGGTGGTGGCCGACGGCATCAGTGGTTACATCGTCGACGGCCCGGAAGAAGCGGTGGCGGCCGTGGAACGGCTGGACCGCCTGGACCGCCACACCTGCCGCCGGTATTTCGAGCGCCGTTTCAGCGCCCGGCAGATGGCCGAGAGGTATCTGCGTGCGTATGCGGGCCTGCTGGAGCGGTATCCGGCGCTGTCACTGAAGGCGGGCTAGTCCCGTGGCTGCGCCCAAGGATGTCATCCAGATCGACGACCGTTGGTATGTGCTGGCCACCTCCTCGCGCACCGACGACCGTACCCGGGTGCTCAAGCATGACGATTTGTTCGGTTTGTTCGATCGCTGGGGGGATGTGCAGCACATCGGCCTGGGCGAACAGGGGCTGTATTTTCAAGGCACCCGCTTTCTCTCCCGCCTGGAACTGACTGTCAACCAGCGCCGTCCGCTGCTGCTCAATTCCACGGTCCAGGAAGACAATGCCCTGATGGTGGTGGACCTCACCCTGCCGGATCTGTACGACAATGGTGTCCTCGCGATTCGCAAAGGAACGGTGCATCTGTTTCGTTCCAAGTTGCTCTGGCAGGGGCAGTGTTACGAGCATTTCTGCCTGCACAACTACAGCGATGCCGAGGTGCGCATGGAGCTGGAGCTGGTGTTTGAGGCCGACTACAGCGACATCTTCGAAGTCCGCGGCGCCGCGCGGGTCCGCAGCGGTGCCGGCCTGTCTGCGGAAACGGAAGGCGAAAAGCTGACGCTGGCTTACCGCGGCCTGGACGGCGTGCTGCGTCGCACCCGCATCCGCCTCACTCCCGCGCCCCGCTGGGAAGAGGGCGGCCGGGCGCGCATGGACTGTTGTCTGCCACCCGGCGGTGGGCAGGATTTCTATCTCACCATCACCTGCGACAGCGGCGTGCAGGCAGCGTCCGTGGTCCGCTACGATGAGGCTTTGCGCGCCCATCGCGCCCTGTTGCGCAAGCGGCGGGAGGCGGCGGCGGAAGTGTTCACCTCCAACGAGCAGTTCAACGACTGGCTCAACCGTTCCGCCGCCGATCTGCACATGCTCACCACCGACACGCCCGAAGGGCCTTATCCTTATGCCGGGACGCCTTGGTTCAGCACTCCCTTTGGCCGCGACGCGCTGATCACTGCCTTGCAGACCCTGTGGCTGAACCCGGCCCTGGCCCGCGGCGTGCTCGCCTTTCTCGCCCACCACCAGGCGGAGGAGGAAGACCCCGCCAGCGATGCCGAACCGGGCAAGATTCTCCACGAAATGCGCGGCGGTGAAATGGCGGCCCTGGGGGAGGTGCCCTTTGCCCGCTATTACGGCAGCGTCGATGCCACCCCCTTGTTCGTGTGGCTGGCGGGGGCCTATTACCGCCGCAGCGGCGACCGGGCCTTGATCGAGGCCATCTGGCCCAATATCCGGCGGGCGCTGGAGTGGATCGATCACTACGGTGATGCGGACGGCGACGGTTTCGTGGAATACACCCGCCACAGCGCCAACGGCCTGGTGCAACAGGGCTGGAAGGATTCCGACGACTCCGTCTTTCACGCCGACGGCAGTGCGGCGGACGGACCCATCGCCCTGTGCGAAGTGCAGGCCTATGTTTATGAGGCCAAGCGGGAGGCGGCGGCCCTGGCGCGCCTGCTGGGAGAGGAACGCTTCGCTGCGGATCTGGAGGCCCAGGCGGTGGCGCTGCAGCGGCGCTTCAACGCGGTCTTTTGGTGTGAGGAGATCCAGACCTACGCCCTGGCCCTGGACGGTGCCAAGCGGCCCTGCCGGGTGCGCTCCTCCAACGCCGGCCATGTGCTGGCCACGGGCATCGCCGATCCGGTGCGGGGCCGGCAGGTCGCCCAGAGCTTGTTGGCGCCCGCTTCATTCAGCGGCTGGGGCGTGCGCACCATCGCTGCCGGGGAGGCCCGCTACAACCCCATGTCTTACCACAACGGTTCGGTCTGGCCCCACGACAGCGCCCTGGTGGCGGCGGGGGTGGCGCGCTACGGCAACAAGGAGGATGTCCTGAAAATTCTCACTGGCCTGTTCGACGCCAGTATCACCCTGGATTTGCACCGCCTGCCGGAGTTGTTTTGCGGCTTCGACCGCCTGCGGGGCCAGGGGCCCACCCTCTATCCCGTGGCCTGCCTGCCCCAGGCCTGGGCCAGTGGGGCGGTGTTTCACTTGTTGCAATCCTGCCTGGGGCTGGTGTTCTCCCCGGAAAAACCGCAGCTCCGTTTTTATCATCCCAAGCTGCCGGATTATCTGGACCGGATCAAGATCACCCGGCTGCGCTTCAACAGCGGGGTGATCGACCTGGTGTTCCGCCGTCACCCGCGGGATGTGGGCATCAATGTTCTGCGCAAGGAAGGGGACGTGGAAATAGCGGTGATCGTCTGAGAAGCGTGGCCAGTCGGCCGGCTCCCGCCGTGGTCAGGTGGCGTCCCGCATCATGGAGGTCGCGGCTGACGAAGTTGTGCACCGTGTCCGCCTCTTCCCGGCCTGGCTCATCCAGTTCCACCGCTTTTTCCCGCGCCAGCATGCGCTCGCAGCCCTGTACCAGCCGGTCCTTGTCGGCCGCCGGCTGATTCCGTCCCTGATGTTCGTTCCGAAGCATGGGTTTCGTCCTGCCCTTTGGCGTTAAGGATCAGAGTTAAGGGAAGTCGTAACGGGTATCTTCCCATGCGATCAGGGCGGGGTGCCCTTTCAGCGGCGCCGGGGGCGGGCTACACTCCCCGCCATGACTGTGCCGGCCCACATCAGAAAACGCGTGCAGCAGTTGCGCGCCGAACTCGACGAACACAACTACCGCTATTATGTGCTGGATGCGCCGGTGATATCCGATGCCCGGTACGACCGTCTGCTGCGGGAACTTAAGACCCTGGAACAAGCCTGGCCCGAACTCATCACCCCCGATTCGCCCACCCGGCGGGTGGGCGCGGCCCCGGCCCGGGAATTTGGCCAGGTGCGCCACCGGGTACCCATGCTGTCCATGGACAACGCCTTCACCGAGGCCGAAGTGCGGGCCTGGGACGAGCGGGTGCGCAAGGCGCTGGGTACGGCGGGGCCGGTGGCCTGTACGGCGGAGCCCAAGTTCGACGGCGCCTCCCTCAGTCTGCGTTACGAAGACGGCCTGCTGGTGCGCGCCGGCACCCGCGGCGACGGCCGGACCGGGGAAGACGTCACCCCAAATGTCCGCACCATCCGCAGCATCCCCCTCAAGCTGCGCGGGCGCGGCTGGCCCCGGGTGGTGGAAGTGCGCGGCGAGGTGGTGATCCGCAAAAAAGATTTTGAGCGGCTCAACGCCCAGCAATTGGCACAGGGCGGCAAAGTGTTCGCCAACCCCCGCAACGCCGCCGCCGGCAGCCTGCGTCAGCTCGATCCACGCATCACCGCCGCGCGGCCCTTGAGCTTTTTCCCCTGGGGGTTGGGGGAGGTGGCGGGAGGGCGGCTGCCGGGGCGTTATTCGGAAGTGGTGGCCATGCTGCGCCAGTGGGGCTTTCCCGTGACGAGGCTGTTCCGGACCGTGGCCGGGGTGGAGGCCTGCCTCGCCTATTATGCCGAGGTGGCCGCCCGGCGCGATGCGCTCCCCTTTGAGATTGACGGGGTGGTGTACAAAGTGGACGAACTGGCGGCGCGCGACAGGCTGGGTTTTACCGCCCGGGCGCCGCGCTGGGCCCTGGCCCACAAATTCCCGGCCCAGGAGGAGACCACCGTGGTGGCGCGCATCGAGGCGTCTGTGGGGCGCACCGGGGTGGTGACGCCGGTGGCAGTGTTGCGGCCGGTGCAGGTAGGGGGCGTGACCGTCACCCACGCCACTTTGCACAATCAGGACGAGGTGGAACGCAAGGACGTGCGGGTGGGCGATACCGTGATCGTGCGCCGTGCCGGTGACGTTATTCCGGAAGTGGTGGGCGTAATCAGGGAAAAACGCCCCCCCGGTACCCGGCCCTGGCGGATGCCGGCCCATTGCCCGGTGTGCGGCGCCGACGTGGTGCGGGAGGAAGGTGCCGCCGCCCATCGCTGCGTGGGAGGCTTGTACTGTCCGGCCCAGCGCATGGGGGCCTTGCGCCACTTCGCCTCGCGCCGCGCCCTGGATATTCAGGGGCTGGGGGAAAAGCTGGTGGAACAACTGGTGGCGAAAGGTTTACTGCGGACGGTGGCTGATCTTTACCGCCTGAAGCAGGCGGACCTCGCCGCCCTGGAACGCATGGGGGAGAAATCCGCCCGGAACCTGCTGGATCAGATCGAAAAAAGCAAAACCACCACCTTGCCGCGCCTGCTCTACGCCCTGGGCATTCCCCAGGTGGGCGAGGCCACGGCGCGGGCCCTGGCGGAACATTTCGGCGACCTGGACCGGCTGCTGGATGCCGACGAGGCGGCTTTGCAGGAAGTGGAGGGCATCGGTCCCAATGTGGCGGCGGAGATCAGCGCCTTTTTCCGCCAGCCCCACAACCGCCAGGTGGTCCAGGCCCTGGGCGCGGCCGGGGTTCATTGGCCCAAGCCGGCACGGCCGCGCCCGGGGCTGCCACTGGCGGGCAAGACCTTCGTTCTTACCGGCGCGCTCCAGTCCATGAGCCGTGAGGAGGCCGGGGAACGTCTCCGGGCCCTGGGCGGCCGGGTGGGCGCCAGCGTATCCCGCAAGACCGACTATGTCATTGTTGGCGCCGGGGCCGGTGCCAAGGCGGACAAAGCGCGGGACCTGGGCATTCCCATGCTGGACGAGGCGGCCTTTTTGCGCCTGTTGCGGAGCGCCCGCTGAGGCGGGCCGGGGGCGCGGTGCCCGCTGTCGTGGCCCTTTCCCCCTGCTTCCTTTCAGCTTGGTTTAAGCCCCCGGTTTTAACCTGATGAGCTGTGATAACACCAATGCCCGCCGGGATTGCATCTGCCCGGCGTATTTTGGCGCCGGAAAGCTTGGAGGGTTTCCATGGCCGATCGAGCTGCTGTGAAAGTGTGGGACCCGGTGGTCAGGCTGTTCCACTGGGGCGTGGTGACGGCCTTCACCGTGGCCTATGTCACCGAGGACGAGGGGCTGGGTGTGCACGTGTGGGCCGGTTACACCCTGGCCGCCCTGCTGCTGGTGCGCCTGCTGTGGGGCTTTGTGGGCCGCGGCCATGCCCGTTTTGCTGATTTCAGCTGTTCCCCCGCGGTGGCCTGGCGCTACGTTAAAGCACTGTTCAGCGGCCGGGCCCGGCGCTATCTTGGGCATAATCCCGCGGGGGCATGGATGATTTTCTTGATGCTGGCGGTCCTGGCAGCCGTCACCGTGAGCGGCCTGATGGTTTACGGCGCGGACCAGGGCGCCGGGCCCCTGGGCGGGATGCTGGCCGGCTCACCGGAGGGGGTGGAACACCTGTGGGAGGAGATCCACGAATTTGCCGCCCATTTCGCCCTGGTCCTGGTGATGATCCACATTGCCGGTGTGGTGGTGGCAAGCATAGTGCACAAGGAGAATCTGGTGGGCGCCATGTGGCACGGTTGCAAGCGCGGCGAGGGCCCGGGTCCGGCCGGAGCGCGCCACGGCCCTTGCGGGCGCAGCGCCACCTGTGTCTTGATGGTGCTGGTGAGTGCCACATTGCTGCTGGCGGCTTGGGGCGGCGGCTGGGCCAGGGCGGACCACGACGAGGCCCGGCGCCGGGTGGAGGCCGGTGACATCGTCCCCTTGAGCCAGATTATCGCCGCGGCCCGGGCGCGCTATCCCGGTGGCCGCCTGCTGGAAGCGGAGCTGGAGCCCGCCCACGATGGTGCCAGGTACGAAGTGGAACTGCTGGATGCCGGTGGCCGGGTGCACGAGTTGCTGTTCGACGCCGTCAGCGGCCGCTACCTGGGCCTGGAGTCCGACGAATTCTACCACCGGCGCCAGGGCCGCGAGGACGACGACGGATGGCGGGGCGGGAAGGACTGAGGCCGTGCGTCTGTTGCTGGTGGAAGATGATGCGGCGCTGAGCCGGCGTCTCAAGGGGGAACTCACCCGGGCGGGTTTCGCCGTGGATGTGGCGGACAACGGGGTGGACGGTGAATACCTGGGCAGCGCCGAGCCCTATGACGCCGTGGTTCTGGATCTGGGGCTGCCGCGCCGTCCCGGGCTGGAGGTGCTGCGCCACTGGCGCGCCACCGGCCGGAATCTGCCGGTGCTCATCCTCACTGCCCGTGATGCCTGGCATGAAAAAGTGGAGGGCTTCAAGGCCGGGGCGGACGATTACCTGGCCAAGCCCTTTCACGTGGCCGAACTCATCGCCCGGCTCAACGCCCTGATCCGGCGGGGCCACGGCCTGACCGGTGGCAGTGTGCGGCAGGGCGGCCTGGTACTGGATGAAGAGCGCCAGACCGTGCGCACCGCCCGGGGCGGGGAACGGGAACTTACCGGTGTTGAATTCCGCCTGTTGCGCTGTTTCATGTTGCATCCCGGGAGGGTGCTGTCGAAAAGCCGCCTGGCGGAGCATGTCTACGATTACGATTCTGACAAAGACAGCAACGTCATCGAAGTCTACGTCAACCGCCTGCGGCACAAAATCGGCAAGGCCCATATTGAAACCCGCCGTGGGCAGGGCTATGTGTTTCGGCCGGAGCCGCCGTGAATTCCCTGGCCGCGCGTTTGGGCCTGGGGCTGGCAGCGGTGCTTCTCGCCGTATTTCTGGCGCAGGGCTACGTGGTGGATGCGGCCCTGCGCCATCTCACCGGGGCCTATGTGGCCGAGCGCCTGAAGCACGACGCCGAAGGCCTGCTGGCCTTGCTCCAGTTCGATCCGGCGGGCCGGCCGGTGGTGGACGAACAGCGGGTGGGGCCCATATTCCGGCGGCCGTACTCCGGTCACTATTACCGCGTCCAGACCGGGCAGCTTGTGCTGCGCTCCCGCTCCCTGTGGGACAGCGACATGGCGTATCCGGGTGCCGCGCCGGCGCCGGGCCAGACCCGGCTCAGCCTGGGCAGCGGCCCGGCCGGGCAAACCCTGTTGATGCTCGCCGCCGCCTACGAAAAAGCCGGCCACCCGGTGACCGTGGTGGTGGCGGAAGACTATTCGCCCATCGAAGAGGATTTCAACACCTTTCGCTGGCGTTACCTGGGGGGGGCCCTGGTGGCGCTGGGTGGGGTGCTGCTGCTCCAGGCCTGGGTGGTCCGGCGCAGCCTGCGGCCCCTGAGGCGCGCCCAGGCCGAACTGCGCGAGCTGGAATACGGCGAGGTGCACCGCTTGTCCGCTGTCGGTCTGCCCAAGGAAGTGGCGCCCCTGGTGGAAGAAATCAACCGCCTCATCGGGCTGATCCGCCAGCGTCTGGAACGCTCCCGCAACGCCGTGGGCAATCTCGCCCATGCGCTGAAAACGCCCCTCACGGTGTTGCAGCAAGTGGCCGCCAGCGACACCCTCGCGGCCCATCCGGAACTCCGTGCCGAATTGCTCGAACACACTGCCAGCATTGACCAATACCTCCAGCGGGAACTCAAACGCGCCCGCCTGGCCGGTGGTGTGGTACCCGGCCAGCGCTTCGAGCCGGCCCGGGAACTGCCGCCGCTGGTGGACACCTTGCAGCGGATTTACCGGGACAAGGCCCTGGACATTGAACTGGACCTGCCGCCCGGCCTGGTGCTGCGCGGCGAGCGGGAAGACCTGCTGGAATTGTTCGGCAACCTGCTGGACAATGCCTGCAAATGGGCCCAGCGGCGGGTGCGCGTGTCCCTGAGCGCGGCGGGGGAAGGGGAGATAATGATCGAGGACGACGGGGCCGGCGTGGCGGCCGCCGACGTGGCCGCGTTGTTTCAGCGGGGCAGGCGTCTGGACGAAGGCACCCGCGGCCACGGCCTGGGTCTGGCCATTGCCCGCGACATCGTGCAGCACTACGGCGGCGAGATGCGCCTGGGGCGCTCGGCTGTCCTGGGGGGCTTCAAGGTGGCGCTGCGGCTGGGGCGGCCGGCGGCCTGAGCCGCCGGCGCAATGCGGCGTCCCGGGCGCCGCGATTGCGCCTCCAAGTCCGCGGTTTGCTCCTATTTGTTCTTATTGGTGCGCAGGCCCAGCACGGCATAAGCCGGGCAGAATTTCACCAGGCCGGTCACGAGAAACACCGCGCCGATCCAGCCCCAGGGCGTTTGCGGGCCGACGAACACCAGGCTGATCAACACCAGGCCCAGCACGATGCGGATGGTGCGGTCGAGCTGTCCCACATTGGCAGTCATTGCTCTATCCTCCAGTTTGGATTGATGACCGCACCATAGCAGGCCGTGTTGCGCCCCTTCAGTGACTGGGTCACCGAGTCTCGCCCTCGCCCGCCCGCGCCAGGGCGGCGCGGTCCAGCACGGTGATCGTCCCCCGCCCCAGCCGTACCCACCCCTGTTCTTCAAACCGCTTCAGGTGGCGGGAGATCACCTCCCGCGCTGTGCCCAGTTCTGTCGCCAGGGACTGATGAGTGAGGCGCAGCTCGGGCGTGGCCTCACTGAACGCCAGCAGGGCAGCGGCCAGGCGCGAATCGATGGAGCGGAAGGCCACCTCCTCCATCCGGGCGATCACCGCCGCCAGGCGTTCCCCCAGGCGGGCAAACACGAAACGGCGAAAGGCCGCGGAGCCCTCCAGGGCCCGGTTGAAAGCGGCCAGGGGCAGGGACAGCGCCGTGGTCTCCGTTTCCGTGATGCCCACGGCAGGGTAGCGGGTCGCGCCCAGCAGGCAAGACGTGGTGAGGATGCAGGACTCGCCCGCCCGCACCCGGTAGAGCACGATCTCCCGCCCGTTTTCGGCACTTAAGCTCACCCGCACCGAGCCCTGCAGAACCAGGAGATAACTTTGGCAGGGCGTGCCGGGGCTGAACACCACCGCGTCCGCCGGTGCCACCAGGGGTCTGGCGGTTGCCATGAGTTGTGCCAGCGCCGCGTCTGCGGGGGCAGCGAGTTGGGGAAACAAGGGTTCCCATCTAATAGGTGTTGTCATAAATGAATGGCAGGGTGCGCGTCGCGCACCGTCCTTAAATAGTGGCACAAAATACAAAAAGCCGGTGGCTTTGCGCCGCTTTGTGACGGGCGGTCTTGTGTCAGGCAGCGGGAACGGGGTGCGGTGCGCGCCTTGCACGGAGGTGTTGGCACATCCCTGTGCCGCGAGTTCTCTGAATAAAATCAGAGCGTCCTTAAAGCTGTCTTGATCTCCAGTTCCGGTTTCGTGGGCGTGCTGTTGTTGTCGCGATGGGCCTGCCGCGGCCCCCTGCCGCCGTAGTGCGCGCCCAGCTGGTGGGTCAGGCTGAAGCCGTTGACTTCATTGCCCACGTCGCGGAACAACCGGTTCCGATGCGCTTTGCCCGCTCCCTTGCAGTAGGGCTTGATTTCGCCCCTCCCGGCTTTTTTTCACAGCATGTCGTATTTGTAGCCGTAATCATGCAGCAGCCCCGGAATCAACAGCAAGCCCGTGGGGCTCAATAACGCCCACAGCGGCCGGGGGATGGAGGCACCGTCGCACACAAAACCCTTAGGCATCACCACGGCGGTGCCGGCGTTGATTTTATATTCCCGGTTTTCAAGCACCCGCCACTGGCGCACCCCAAACAGCCCCGCCAGGATTTTCCTGACACTCCCCGGCAGGTGTTTTGTGGGGATGGGGAGCGGTTGCAATTCGGGCATATTGTCCGGCGCAAGGTGGGGCACGGCTTTTTTGAGCAGATGTTCGTAGAAAAACGACATGATGAAGTAGAGAGCAAGAGACAAGCCGATGACAACGAGAAATGCCTGAACGATACCCATGGTTGTTTCTCCCTGTGGTTTCCTTAAGGAATGATGGGTACGACAAATAGCCTTCCTGGATCCTGCTTGACTCTTTCAGACTTCAAAGAGAGGCACTGATCTTTATATCAGATATGCTGCGGGTCCACCAAGGCTGTCTTGGCATCCCCGTGCCGCGACAGAGCGGACCCGGCAATTTTAATTGCCGGGTTGATTGAGGTGTCATCGGGCGGTGCGTTTGCCATGGAGCGGCGGGAACAGGATTACGCCATCGGCCGCCGCAAGGGAGATAAGGTGGAGCCGGAGGAGGCGGGTTTGAATTTCGTCGCCTTTGGCCATTCCCTGGCGGCTTTTGAAGCCTTGCTGCGGTGCATGGGGGGCGGGGAAGATGGCATTCCCGACGCCCCGTTTCCGCTTCAGCCGGCCCCTCGCCGGCGGCTGTTGCTGGTGTCCGCCGGTGGCCCGGGGCAAGCTGGATTTGCGCGTGCTGAACCAGCCTCCGGGGGCGCCACGCCGGCTGCGCCTGGGTTATCATAAGCCCATGACTACCCCGGAACATGCCGACAAGCCGCTGGTGGGCGTTATTATGGGTTCCACCTCCGACTGGGACACCCTGCGTCATGCCGCAGACACCCTGGCCGCCCTGGGCGTGCCCCACGAGGTGCGGGTGGTCTCCGCCCACCGCACGCCGGACTTGCTGTTTGCCTACGCTGAGGGCGCCGCGGAGCGGGGGCTGGAGGTGATTATCGCCGGCGCCGGCGGGGCGGCCCACCTGCCGGGCATGACGGCCGCCAAAACCACCCTGCCGGTGCTGGGGGTGCCGGTGCAGTCCAAGGCCCTGCAGGGGATGGATTCTTTGCTCTCCATTGTGCAAATGCCTGCCGGGGTGCCGGTGGGGGCCTTGGCCATCGGGCGGGCCGGGGCGGTGAATGCGGCGCTGCTGGCCACTGCCATGCTGGCCAATAAATACCCCCCTTTGCGTGAGGCCCTGGACGCTTTTCGCGAAAAACAAACCGAGAACGTGCTGGCCGGGCCGGATCCACGGAGCGGGGAATGATCATCGGCATCGTGGGCGGCGGGCAGCTGGCCCGCATGCTGGCCCTGGCCGGCCATCCCCTGGGACTGAAATTCGCCTTCCTCGACCCCGCGCCCGATGCCTGTGCGGCGTCGCTGGGGACGCACTTTTGCGCCGATTACCGCGACCGCGCCGCCCTGCAACGCCTGGCGGACGCGGCTCATGTGGTTACCTTCGAGTTTGAAAACGTGCCCGCGGCCACCATGGCCGTGCTGGCCGAGCGGGTGCCGGCATATCCCCCGGCGCCAGCGCTGGCCACGGCCCAGGACCGGCTGGCGGAAAAAACATGCTTCACCGGACTGGGCATTCCCACCCCCCGCTATCGCGCGGTGGACAGCCTGGAGGGCTTGATGGCGGCGGTGGACGACCTCGGTCTGCCCGCCGTGTTGAAGACCCGCACCCTGGGTTACGACGGCAAGGGCCAGGCCGTGCTGCGCGAGCGGGGGGAGCTGGCCGGCGCCTGGGCGCGCCTGGCGGGGGTGCCCTGCCTGCTGGAGGAGCAGGTTCCCTTCGAGCGCGAGTTGTCCCTCATCGCCGTGCGCGGCCGCGGCGGGGACACGGCTTTTTATCCCCTCACCGAGAACGTCCACCGGGACGGCATCCTGCGCCTGTCCCAGTGCCGCCCCGGCCATCCCCTGCAGGCCCGGGCCGAGTCCCATGGCACGGCATTGCTGGATGCCCTGGACTATGTGGGCGTGCTGGCACTGGAACTCTTTCAGGTGGGCGGGCGCCTGCTGGCCAATGAAATCGCCCCGCGGGTGCACAACACCGGCCACTGGACCATCGAAGGCGCCCTCACCAGCCAGTTCGAAAACCATCTGCGTGCCATTTTGGGTTTTCCCCTGGGCGCCACCGCCGCCGTGGCGCCGGCGGCCATGGTCAACCTCATCGGGGAGCCGCCGGACATCGCCCGGCTCCTCGCCATTCCCGGTGCCCGTGTGCATCTCTATGGCAAGGAAGCACGGCCGGGGCGGAAGCTCGGCCACGTGACCGTCTCTTTGGCGGAACCGGCGGCGCAGGAGCGGGTGTTGCAACAGGTGCTCGACCTGGTGGGCCCGTAGCATCACCCCAAAGCGGGGACCAAAGACAAGGGGCGACACCCTTCCAGAGGCACCGTGCGGAAGGCGCGCACCACGGGCGGCGGGGTCGGACAACGCTCCCAGGCCAGCGCCAGGCGGTGGTCCGCCGGGGTGCGATACAGCGCAAACCACCACTTGTCCGGCTCCCCCAGGGCTTTGTCGAAAAAGCGCACCGCAATGGGTTTTTCCTTTCGCAGCTCAAAGCCGAACGACTTCAGCGAAGTGGCCAGCCCCGTGCCCAAGGCTTTGACGTAAGCTTCCTTCAATGTCCAGTAGTCGAAAAAACGCTCCCCCTGCCTGGCATGGGGCTGGCGCAGCAAATCATCATATTCGGCTTTTGAAAAATAGTGTTTGGCGATGGCCTGGGCCCGGGTCTGGCGGTGCGCCGCTTCAATATCCACGCCGAGGCGGGCATTGAGAGTGACGGCGCAGCCGGCATAATCACCGCCGTGGCTGAGATTGAACCGCAGGGGGAGTGCCGGCGAGAGAATTTCGGGCTTGCCGTGTGCGTTGGTGCAGAATTCCCAGTCTGCCGGCGCGACCGGGGCATAGTGCGACAGGGTGGTGCGCAATAAGGCGCGGCTGAGCAGAAAACAGCGCCGCACCGCGTCTCGCGTGATGCTGTCGTAACGGGCACGTTCCTCTGCCGCCAACAGTGCGAGGTAACGCCGCCTTAAGCACGCATCCACCCCGTCCCGCTGGTGGCACAGCCACAGGTGAATGTCGGCCTCGTCCAGGGTGATGGCGGTTACCCTCGCCACTGAGTGGGGGGGTATCCCTCCCTCCTCCCCGGGGCGCACCTTCCTGCAGGCCTCTTGAGGCCATACCGGCGGCGGAGGGGGGTGGTGTCAGAGTTTTCTGGCGTACTTTTTGGCATATTTGGCCAGTTTTTTACTGGTCGTATTTTCTGCAACCTCTTCGAGTACAGACTTGTACTGAGGCTGCCCCGACTTCGCCAGGGCTTTGCACAGCCAGGCCAGGGCATCCACGTCCACCCGGTCTGTGCCCACGCTCCGGTAGTGCTTGAGTAAAGTGTCCTTGGTCAGTTCAAGCAGGGCATCGTCCGCATTGTGGGCGAAGTACACCCGCTTGCCGCCCGCGCGGATGAGTTCGGGAATGTCCGAGTTCAGCAGGTTGCGTACCCGGGCGGCGGCCAGGCCGCCGGGCGGCGCCTCCGCCAGGCCCCGGGCGATGACGGGGTTCCAGCGGGCGTAGTCATTAATTCGGGCCAGCGCCCAGGCCACGTGTTTCTTGAGTTTGCTGCTGTTGGTCTCATCGTGGATTTTTTGCAAGGTGGCGCGGTATTTCTCCAGGCCGGATATCGCCAGGGTTTTGGCATACCAGGCGTTTTCGTCAACGTGCCTCGGCCGCGTGTCGGTGAAGTTTTTCAGCAGCGCCGCTTCGATGATGTCGTAGACACGGGGGTCGGAAATGCCGGACCACTTCAGTTCCCCCATTGCCTCGTGGCGCGCATCGAAGCCGCCGTGGCGGAACACGTCGATGTAGTGCTGGATTTCCGCTTCCACATCCTCGGCGGTGGCGAAGGCGGCCGGTGTGGCAAGCCATCCGAGGACGGGGAGCAACAGCGCGAACAACCGTGTACGTTGGGATTTGAAATTCATGACACCCTCCCTGAGAAAGTGGTGACTGGCAGAGTGAATGGCGGTTGAATCTGCCGTTTTCCTTTTCAGTTTATAACACCCTCGGCCGCGCCGGTTTAAGTGCTCCTGAAAATCATTGGGAAAAACCGCAGCGTGATGTAACGCTCAGACGGCCTGGACGAGCACGATGCGCGCCTCGATGAGCGGCTGCGCCCCGGCCGATGCCTTGATCTGGTAGATTGCGCCGCCGCTCTGCTGCATCACGCAGCGTGCTTCGATGTGCAGCTTGTCGATGGATTTATTGACGGTTTCGCTGTGCCACTGCGCGTCTTTTACTGACCCCAGATAGGCGGGGCCGGTGAGCGCCTGGCCTTGGCGGCCCAGCGCGCAGTGCAGGGCCGCCGCCTGCGCGCCGTACTCGATCAAACAGGCGCTGGGCAGCATGCCGCCTGCCCACAAAGGATTGCCGCCGCGGCGGTGCGAGGTGGTGGTGCACAGGATGCGGTCGGTATCCCACCCCGCCACCGCATCCAGCAAAGACATGCTTGCACCGTGCGGAATCAGGCGGGCGATGTCTTTGCGCGTCAGCGGCACGTGCTCACCTCCACGGTTAGTGTTTGCGTGCCGGCCATGGCGAGGTGCACGGTGTCGTTTTGTTGCCGGGCCAGGCATGTCAGCAAGGGCAGGATGCGTGCGGCGGGGTTGCCCTGGCGGACGGTTTCCAAGGCCGGGTCGGTCGCGGCGGATTCGCCCGCTGCAGCCGGTTCGACCGCGCACTGCAGGGCGGCGATGGCGTCCGGCCCGCGGTCCGGCGACAACAACAAAGCCGCCGCAAAGGGCGCCGCAATGGGCCGCGCTGTGAGCAAGGGCTCGGGCGGCTGCACGTCGTATACCGCGAACAAGGTGTGACGTTGTTCGGCGTTGCACAACAATGCCGCTTCCAGCAAGCCCGCGCTTACCGTGAAATCGTGGCCGGACAGACTGGTGGAGGGCGCCTGCGAACCCGTGGCGATGCTCCAGTAACCCGCTGCGGCGTTGTGCACCGAGTTGTGGAACTGTGTGGGCGAGACCTGCCGCTCCGGTTTGCTCAAGGCGCGGAAGATTTGATCCACGATGTGATAATCCCCCCCCGAGGACGCGAACACCGAGGCCAGTTGGTCCACAGCCAGGTCACGCCCGTCCACCGCATCGGCACAAACCTGAAACGCGAGCCTGATCAGCTCAGTGGCGCGGCGGCGTTCGTTGGTGGGCAGGCGGGCCGGTTTGGGCAGGGTGAGCGGTTCATCGACAAAGGGTGCCTCGCCCTTTAGTACCGCGTGGCCGTGATGCCAGCCGGGCAGGCCCGGCGCCACCAGCCCCACCGCATTCACGTAGACCGGTTTCATGCCCCCGCACCCACAATCAAACTGCAATTGCTGCCGCCAAAGCCAAAGGAATTGGACAGCACCCGCCCCAGCGGCGCATGCCGCGTTTCGGTGACAATGCGGCAGGTGATGGCCGGGTCCACCTCCCGCGTATTCAGGCTTTGCGGCATAAAACCGTGCTCCAGAGCGAGCAGTGAAAACGCGATTTCCACGATCCCCGCCGCACCCAGGGTGTGCCCGGTCCAGCCTTTGGTGGAGCTGCAGGGTGTGCGTGGCCCGAACAGGCGCTGCACGGCGGTGCACTCGGCCAGATCGTTGGTCTTGGTGCCCGTGCCGTGCAGATTGATGTAATCGATATCATCGCTTGCCAGAGCGGCACGGCGCAAGGCGGCCCCCATGGCCAGCAAAGCCCCGGCGCCGTCGGGGCAGGGGGAGGACATGTGATAGGCATCGCCGCTTTCCCCGTATCCCAGCAGTTTGGGCCGCGCCGGGTCGCCGTCCCGCTCCAGCAGCGCAAACCCGGCCGCCTCGCCGATGTTGAGGCCGCGCCGCGCCGCATCCGCCGGGCGGCACAGTTCGTCGGCCACCAGTTGCAGGGAATGAAAACCATAGAGCGTGGTAAGGCACAGGCTGTCCGCGCCGCCCACCACCGCCGCGTCGATCAAACCGCCCGCCATCGCCCGCTCAGCCGAGGCGAACACTTTGGCGCTGGAGGAACAGGCGGTGGAGATGGCCATACTGATTCCGTTCAGCCCCAGCGCCAGCCGCACGAATTCCGCCACCGAGTACATATTGTGGGTGCTGTCGTAGCGGTACCAGCCAGGCAGGGGCGCATCAATGGAGGCGCGGGCGAAATAGGCCAGCTCCGTGTGATGAATGCCGGCGGTGCTGGTGCCCACGTACACGCCGATGCGGTCCGGCCCGTAGCGGTCCGCCGCCCCGGCCACAGTGGCGGTGAAGCCGTCTTGCTGCAAAGCCAGCCAGGCCAGGCGGTTGTTGCGGCAATCGAACTCGGCCAGTTCGGTAGGCAGCGTGACCTCGTCCAGCCCCGCCACCTCGCCCACGAAGGTGGGCAAATCGGTGATATCGAAAAAACGGCAGGGCGCCAGGCCGGTTTCGCCGGCCAGCAGGGCGCGGCGCTGGGCCGCCCGTCCCGCGCCCAGGGCGGTGACCAGGGTGTAATCGTTAATCGTCAGGGGCTGCATGGGACCAGAAATCGTAAAAATTAAACCAATTGTACGGCGCCAGGCGGGCGTAGTGTTCCAGGCGGGCGGCGTAATGGGCGAGATGCCGGCCCAGTACCTCGCCCCGTTGGCCGCGGGCCGCCGCAATGCCGGGACTGAGGGTTTCAAAATGCAGGCTGTAGCGCTTCCCGCCGCGGTACAGGCCGCAGCACAGAATCACCGGCACTTTCAGGCTCAAGGCCAGTTGCCAGGGGCCCAAGGGGAAGTGGGCGGGTTCACCGAAAAAAGGCACGGCCTGCACCCGCTCGTCCCGCCGGGCGCGGTCGGCCATGATGCCCACCATGGCGCCGTTTTTGAGGCAGTCATCCAGCGCCAGCACCAACTCCGGGGCGGGGCGGCCGGCGTCGATGATGTTGGCCGCCAGCGCCGGGTCCAGGGCATCCAAGAGCGTGGCGGCGCGGGCGTTGTGCCGGCGGTCCAGCACTATTTTGAGCGGCAGCGTCCCCTCCCGGGCGCCCAAAACCCGCATGGCATCGAAGCTGCCCAAATGCGCCACCAGCAACAAGGCGCCCTGCTGGTTTGCCCGCAAGGGCCCGAACAGTTCCTGGCCGGCAAGCGCGATATCGAATTCCTCGAAGCGGCCGGAGAGAAAAAACAAGCGGTCCACTGATACCGTGCCGAAGGTGAGAAAGTGTTGAAACACCTCCCGCCACCTCGGCGTCCGTCCCAGGACTTTGCGCAAATAGTTTTGCGAGGCGCGCCGGGCGCTGCCGTGGAAAAGCAGAAAATAGGCCGCCGTGGGATAAAGTATGAGCCGCGCGCTGCGCCGCCCCAGCTTCAGCGCAATCCACACCAGCAGCGTCTGCATCAGGCGATTGCTGCGCTCCCCTTGCTCGGACCAATGGCCGTTCACGGCGCCGGATCCACCGCCAGGCGCAGCGTGCCTTTGCAGATCACCGTCCCGCCGGTACGGCAAAGCACCCGCGCCTCGGTACCGGCCTCATTCAGCGAGAACTGTGCCAGGCATTCATCCCCCGGTTCCACCACGTGCAAAAACTTCATCGCTTTAATGCCCGTGACCGTGTGGCCGGGAAAGGTGTGTTGGCAATGCTGGACAATCCAATGGGTGAGCAAAGCACCGGGGACAATGGGCCGGCCGGGAAAATGCCCGGCGTAGCAGGGATGTTCGGCCGGGGCCTTGAGCAATATCTCGATCATCGCAATGCCCCCGCGAAGACAAGACACTCCATATCCCCCCCTTTGGGAAAGGGGGGGCAGGGGGGATTTTCAAATTCAAATAAGGACAGTTTGTTCATTTCGACAAATCCCCCCAACCCCCTTTTCAAAGGGGAGTTGGAGGAGCAGCGGTTCATGGCGCTAATGTTTTGAGTAGTTCCCGCGTCACTTTGCCCGTCTCATTCCTGGGTATCGCCGCCACTTTCCGCAACGGCCGCGGCAGAAACACCGGGTCCACTTTTGCCGCCATGTCTTTGAGCAGGGCCTGTTCACTGCGCTTTGATACCACCACGGCGGCGGGGCGCCGGGCCCCTTCGGGCAGGTAGACGAAAGCGTCTTCCACGCCCGGCACGCTCAACAGCTTCAGGGTGAGGTCGGCCAGGGAACCGCGTTTGCCGGCGACGTTGATGGTGTCGGAGGCGCGCCCGAGGAAGCGGAAGTGGGTGTCGTCGATGAGTTCCAGGTGGTCTTGCAGCAGCGGGGCGTTGGGCAGTTGGGGGCCGGTGACCCGCAGGCCGTCCGGGCCTTGGGTGAGCCGCATGCCGTTCAGCAGCCGCCAGGGTTCGCCGGTGGTGGTGCGGCGGGTGGCGAGGCTGCCGGCTTCGGTGCAGCCGTAGATTTCTTCCACCGCGCCGCCGAAGCCTTGTTCGGCTTGGGCGGCCAGTTCCCGGGCCAGGGGCGCGGTGGCGGAGACGGTTTTGGCCACGGGCGGCAGTTCGATATTGCTGCCCAGCAGGGCGCGCAGGTGCGCAGGGGTGGTGACCAGCAGCCGCGGCGCGGGGACGGCGGCCAGGGTGGCGGCGATATCGCTGGGGTAAAAAGGATGGGCGCTGTTCAGCCGGGCGCGGCCTTGCAGGGCCAGCAGCACGGTCATTTCCAGGCCGTACATGTGCTGGGAAGGCACGGTGGCGACGACGCTGGGGGTGACGGTCGCGTCGTTGTTGAAACGCCGGTTCAACAGGGCGGCCGTGCCCGCCAGGGTGCGCCAGGGTTTCACTATGGGTTCGGGTCTGCCGGTGCTGCCGGAAGTGTGGGCGATGGCGGCGATGTGGTCGGCAGGGATGGCGGGCACGGCAGGTGCGGGACCGGGGGCTTTGATGCCGGAGACCGTCATGCCGGGGATGTCCGGCAGGTCTTCCTCGCGGTCGGACAGGTAGTGAGCGCCGGGGTAATCCGCCGCCAGTTCCGCCAACGTCGCGGCCTGCCGGTTGGGCGGCAGCAGGGTGGTGCGGTGGCGCAGCAGGGCGGCACAGAAGGCCAGCATGAAGGCGTAGCGGTCGCGGCAGAGGTTGATGAGATAAGGCGCGTCGGGCAGTGCCTCGGCCGCCGCGCTGGTGGCGGCGAGGAATTCGCTCTGGGTGATGGGGTTGCCGCCTTGTTGAATCAACACCGCCTCCGGGCGGTAGTCTTTGATGAGGGGCAGGGCCTTCTCCGTCATCACGATTTCCCGATGTTGGCGCGCACCGCGATGAGAATATACTCCCAAAAGCTGGGGTGGTTGTGCTCGGGGAAGCGCCACAGGCGATATGCGAACTCACCGAAGAACACCAGTGCCACCACGGCATAGTTCAGAAAATTGGTGACAAACGACCAGGTGGCCGCAGAAGCCAGCCAGGGCAGCACGGCGGAGCACAGGGTCATGGCGGCGAACAGCACGGTCCACATGGCTGTGGAGGCGTCGGTGGAGCGGCGCATGGCGTCTGAGAGTGGCCCGCGGGCCTGATCGGCGATGGCGGTGATCAGGGGCACCTGGCCCGGCAGCAAAGAGCGCAGGAACACGGCGAAAAACAGCAGCGGGATCAGTATCGGCGGCAGATACAGCACGTAGAGGCTGAAGTCGGCGTAGCCCACGCCGGCGGCCAGCAGGCTGACGCCGGCCAGTATTCCCCAGGCGTCACGGTGCCTCGCGGCAAGGCCCGTGTAGAGCAGCCCGGCGGCGAGACAGATCATGGCCAGCACGTGCAGGGCGGGAACGTCCAGCGCCACGCCCAGGTGGACAAACAGTGGGTAGGCGATGAGCAGGGCAGGCTGCATGGCCTTGCCTCAGCCCGCCGTCCCCGGCCCCCCCCTTTTTTCAAAGGGGGGGGGGAGGTGGGGCGTATTCAAAGACAGGGGATGGATCGGGGAGCGGTCACGTTCCATGGGTGCCTGGCAGCCTCAACGGTTCGCCGCAATGTGCTCGGACAAGGCCCGCAGGCTGGCGAAGATGGCGCGGTTGTTTTCGTCGTCGGCTTTGAGTTGCACGCCGTAGTTCTGGGCCACCGCCAGGGCGATTTCTAGGGCGTCGATGGAATCCAGGCCCAGGCTGTCGGGCGCGTCCACGCCGAACAGGGGGGCCTGTGGGTCGATGTCGGCAGGGTCCACGTCGTCCAGATCCAGGGCCGACACCAGCACCGCCGCCAGTTCCCGTTCTTGTTCGCTTTGCTGCGCCATGGTTATGTTTTGCTCCCGCTGTATTCGCTGAAGATGCCCTGCACCACGTGGCGCCGGGGCTGGTGCACGCCGGCCTGGGCCATGGCGTCCAGGATGGTGGCCGGGGGCACGCAGTTTTCGATGGTGTCCCAATAGTAGCGCATGAGTTTTTGGGCGTCGCTGCTCCGGCGGAACAAGCGGGTGAGGGTGGGCACCACGCCTTTCAGGTAACACTTCAGCACGGCCAGGCCGAGCTTGTTTTCCGGCCGGGTGATTTCCAGAATCAGCATTCCGCCGCCCGGTTTCAGCACCCGCAGGTATTCGGCGAACAAGGTTTTGAGATCGGCCACGTGGCGCAGCGCATAGCCCATGGTGACCCGGTCGAAGCTGTTGTCGGGGAAAGGCAGCCCTTCGCCCAGGCCCTGGGCGGTGTGTTGCACGCCCAGTTTGCGCGCCTCGTTCAGCATGCCCTTGCTGGGGTCGAGCGCCACCACCAGGCCGTCTTCGCCGGTGATATCCTGGGCGATGTGGGCGATGACGCCGGTGCCCGCGCCCGCATCCAGCAGCCGCATGCCCGGCGCCACGCCGGCGCGCAACAAGGCCTGGCGCCGGTACCACTTGCCGGAGCCGAAGCTCATCATGGTGGTGATCCAGTCGTAGTGGCGGGCGGAGGCGTCGAACATGGCGTCCACCACTTTGCGGCGGGTGCCTTCGTTGTCGTAGTACTCCGGCAACACGGGATGGGGAGCAATCTGCGCTTTTTGCTCGGGTTTCATGGTCGCATGTCCTGGGTCTGTGATGGTGTTGGTAGCGGGGCGGCTGCCGGTCCGGTGGCGATGAGGCGGGACGGCCGTGGCGCGGTCCGGCTTTGTGATAGTATTCCGCCCCGAACTTCCCCACGGATAAATACTCGGCCGCTGCCACGGCGCCGGGTGTTGTTATCTTCGCCAGCGATCCCATGCCGAGACTGACGTGCCGCTATTCTACCGAGCCCGCCGAGCGACTGCTACAGTCGGAGCGGGTGCTGGCGGTGGTGGATTTCAGCGCCGCCGGGCAGGTGGAACTCGGGGCGCGCTACATCAACCCAGGCTTGCCGTTGCTGTCGCCGGAACCTTGGCGGGAGGTGTGGCGCTGCGATGCGCCCGTCGTGAGCGGCCTGGAGGGGGGGTGCCACTGGTCTCATAGCGACGCTGTGCTGCTGCTTGCCAGGCGCATTGAAGAGGGGCGCGGCCAGGATTTGGGCGCCGCGGTGCGGGATGCTTACGGCCTGTTGTTGGGTCAGGCGCGGGCGCGGGGGTTTCCGCATGTTCTGCGGATCTGGAATTATTTCGCCCACATCAACCAGGGTGAGGGGGACGGCGAGCGCTACAAGCGGTTTTGCGTCGGCCGGGCCCAGGCTTTCGAGGCCGCCGGCTATGCCGAGGCCCACTACCCCGCCGCCAGTGCCATCGGCCACGGCGGGGGGGACGGGGTGATTTATCTGCTTGCCGCCCAGGTGCCTCCCCGGCACTTCGAAAACCCCCAGCAGGTCAGCGCCTACCGCTATCCCCGCTGCTACGGTCCCCGCAGTCCTTCCTTTGCCCGGGCGACGCTGCTTGAATCCCGCGGCGGTGCTGAGCTGTTCCTTTCCGGCACTGCCAGCGTGGTGGGTCACCGCACCCTGCACCCGGGTGACCCCGCGGGCCAGCTCGGGGTGACCCTGGCCAATATCGAGGGTCTGCTGCAACATGTGGCGGCGAGGGCGGCCCTGCCGGCGCCGCCGCGCCTGACCGGTGTGAAAGCCTACCTGCGGGAGCCCGAGGCGGCGGCGGGGCTGCGCCGGGGGCTGCGCGCGCATTTTGGTGACCAAGTGCCCTTGGTGCTGCTGCGCGGTGATATCTGCCGCCGGGATCTGGCCATAGAACTGGAGGGGGTGGGTGAGCGCTAGCCGGATACAGCCGCCGCGGTGCCGGGGTCTGTCTTTGCCCGTGGGTGCCGGGGGGCGTTGACGTATGCGCGTTCCGCGGGCTCAGCGGTGGCAGGCCGGCCTGGGAAAGGGGTGGCGGGTGTTTGCCACCGGACTCAGCTTTGTGCTGTTTGGTTTGGGGGGCGCGGCCATTGCCCTGATGATGTACGCGTTCGTCTACCCCGCTCCCCTGGCGAAAGAAAAAAAACGGGCCTGTGCCCGCGCCGCTGTCTCCAGAACTTTCCGGCTGTTTATCGCGCTGATGCGGGGTCTGGGCCTGTTGAGTTACGAGTTGCGGGGGCAGGAACGGCTGCGCCCGGGGCAACTGGTGATCGCCAACCACCCCTCCCTGCTGGACGTGGTGTTTTTGATTGCCCTGATTGAAAATGCCAATTGCATCGTCAAAAGCAGCCTGTGGCGCAATCCCTTCACCCGGGGGCCGGTGACTGCGGCGGGGTACATCGCCAATGACCATGAGCAGCTGATCGCCGCCTGCGCGGCCTCTTTGCGCAGCGGGGATGCGCTCATCGTTTTCCCCGAAGGAACGCGTTCCCGGCCCGGGCGGCCGCTTAAGTTTTTGCGTGGCACCGCCCACGTGGCCCTGGCGGCGGACTGCGACATCACCCCGGTGTTGATCCGCTGCGAACCGGCCACCCTGCTCAAGCGGCAAAAGTGGTACCGGGTGCCCGACCAGGTGCCTCATTTCACCGTCGAAATCCTGCCGGATATTTCCATTGCCCCGTATCGCGCCGCGGCCAAAACCACGCCGGGGCGGGCGGCGCGTGAGCTGACCACGGTCCTGGAGCGTTTCTACCATGACCGGTATTTCGCCGCGTGTCCGTGAGGGTGGGTTTTCCCGGCGCCTGTGTGGCGGGAGCGGCCCGCTCTGTTAGAATTGGCGCCCCTTGCGGGCGCCGCGCTGCTTTATAATGATTTTCCAGGGGGGGCAAGGCGGATCAGATCATGCACAGCAAAGCAGACATTTACGATCATCTGAAGAACGTCATCATGGAGCTGTTCGAGACCGATCCGGCGGCCATCCGACCTGAGGCCAGGTTGTACGAGGATCTGGACATCGACAGCATCGACGCCGTGGACATGGTGATCAAGCTCAAGGACTTGACCGGCAAACGCATGCAGCCTTCGGATTTCAAGGATGTCCGCACCGTACAGGATGTGGTCGAGGCGGTGTATGTGGTGCTGAATGAGCGCTGAGGGCGGGAGCTGTTGTGGCACACTCCCAGTCGCCCGTCATCCTGGAGCAACGCGCCCGGCCCGGCCGGGTGGAATACGCGCTTGATATTCCCACCGACCTCGTTTTCTTTTGCGGTCATTTTCCGGCTCACCCCATCCTGCCCGGCGTGGTGCAGATCAAATGGGTTTTGGAACTGGCCGGGAGTTTGCGGCCGGCGGGGGCGTTTGCAAAGCTGGAGCGGTTGAAGTTCACCCGCCCCATCCTGCCCGCCGCCCGCCTCAGCCTGCACATTGGGGCGCTCCGGGACCGGCCTGGTCTCCGGTTCTGCTATTTCGATGAGCGCAGCCGCTATTCTGCCGGCCACATCGTGTTTGCGGAATAAAGGTGTTTCGGCCCTGTGTCGTCATTCCCGTTTACAATCACGGGGAAAACATTGCCGCGGTGGTGGCGGCGCTCGTGGCCCGGGATCTGCCCTGTTATCTCATGGACGACGGCAGCGGCCGGGCCTGCCGCGCGGTGCTGGCCCGTCTGGCCGCCGCCCACCCCGGTGTGATGCTGATTCGCCACGAGCGCAACCGGGGCAAGGGGGTTGTGGTGGGTGACGGTTTGCGGGCGGCCGCCCGGGCGGGATACAGCCACGCCCTGCAAGTGGACGCCGACGGCCAGCATGACCTGGCGGCGGTGCCCCGTTTTCTGGCCGCGGCGCGGTCCCGGCCGGAGGCGGTGATTGCCGGCTGCCGTCCCTATGCCAGCATGCCCAAAGGGCGGCGTTACGGGCGCGCGATCACTGATTTTTGGGTGTGGCTGCACACCCTGTCCCCGGCGGTCCGGGATTCCATGTGCGGCTACCGGCTCTATCCCCTGGCCGCCACGGTTGCGTTATTGAACCGCACCGGGATCGGGAAACGGATGGACTTCGACACCGATATCCTGGTGCGCCTGCTGTGGGAGGGGGTGCCGCTGGAGCAGATCGAGGTCCAGGTCCGCTACCCTGACGGCGTGCCTTCTCATTTCCACATGGTGCGGGACAATCTGCGGATTTCCGCCATGCACAGCCGGTTGTTTGTGGGCATGTTGCGGCGCCTGCCCCGTTTGTTGCTGAGGAAGTGGGAAAGGGTCCGTTGACCGCGCAGCGCCGCAAAGGGCAGGCCCGGGGCAGCGGATCAGGCGCCTTGTCCGCGGACGGGTGCGGGGCTGACGAGACCGGGCCATGAAAAGCGCAGAAACCGAATTGACCGTGCCGTTTCACGACGTGGATGCCCTGGGTGTGGTCTGGCACGGGCGCTATGTGAAATATCTGGAAATCGTCCGCTGCCAGCTGCTGGAATCGTTTCAGTATGGTTACGAGGACATGCTGGCCTCCGGCTATGCCTGGCCGGTGGTGGACCTGCGCATCCAATATGCCAAACCCCTGCGTTACGGCCAGCGGATCCGCCTCAAAGCCACCCTCGCGGAGTGGGAGTACCGCCTCAAAATCAAATATCTCATCACCGATGCCGCCAGCGGCCTCAGGCTCAGCAAGGGCTACACGGTGCAGGCGGCAGTGGATTTGAACACCGAGCAGATGTGTTATGAAACGCCGCCGGTGTTGTGGCAGAAGCTGGGGCTTGCCCGTCCATGAGGCGTTTTCCGCACTCGTGGCGGTGTTTCGCCTGGGGCTTGTTGGTCTGGGCCGCGCCCTGCGTCGCCCCGGCCGCGGAAAACCAGGCGCTGCAAGAGGTGATCACGCGCTTGCAAAGCCACGCCTTGGTCGCAGGTGAATTTGTGCAACAGCGCCGCTTGAAAGGTTTTTCCCGTTCTCTCAAGTCCACCGGCAGGTTCGTTTTCTGGCGCGAGGGCGGGTTGTACTGGCGGACCGAAACCCCGTTCACCAGTGCCACCACCTTCACCGGCCAGGGCCCTATACACTGGCAGGCTCCGGGGGTGGCGGCGGACGCCGCCGGCCCCCCCAATGCCATGGAAAAGCACAGCAATAAGATCCTGCTGGCCTTTTTCGGCGCCGACCTCGAGGCCCTGGCGCGCCTGTTTGAGCTTGACTGGCAGGTGGAGGGCGGGCGCTGGACCCTGGACTTGCGGCCGCGCGACGCCCTGCTTGGGAAAGTGCTGCGCGGCGCCAGCATTCATGGCGGGGAATTCATTGAGGGGTTGCGGGTGCGGTCGGCCCGGGGTGATGTGACCGAAGTGGCGTTTTCCCAGCTCCGGGTGCTGCCCGGGCTGAGTGCCGCCGCCTGCCGGCGCTATTTCGGCGCGGGGCGGGGGCTGTGTGCGGCATGGCCGCCAGCCGGGCAAGATGCCGCCGCGCCTTGAGCCCGGCGGGCTGAGCCTGTCCGCGCGGTGGCAGCGCATCTTGGGCGCGGTGTTGGCGGCGGTGTTGTTGGGGGCGCTGGCACTGCTGGTGCAGCAAAGCCAGCGCGGCTTTCAGTTTGAAGCGAGTTTGCGCGCCTTGCTGCCACCGGTGCAGCACGGGGCGCTGGTGGAAGCCGCCAACCGGCGTTTGCTGGCGCGTGCCAACCAGACCCTGGTGTTGCTCGTCGCGGGCGCCGACAAGGCCGCGGTGAAGGCGGCCGCGGCGGCGCTTAAGCGCGATCTTGCCCGGCTCCCCGGCCTGGCGCCGGTGCAGGATGAAGACGGCGGCGCGGCGGCATTGGTCACCCTGCTGAAGCAATATCGCTTTCATTTGCTGTCGGCGTCGCAGCGGGCCGCCCTGGCGGCGGGGACGGTCCAGCCCTTGCTGGTCCGGGCGGAGCGGGCCCTGTATGGCATCGACAGCTGGGCGGCGGTGGCGACGCCGGAGGAGGACCCGCTGTACCTCTTCAATGATTACATCCGCCAGCTTCTGAGCGACGACGGCGGCCGCCGGCGGGAGGACGGGCTGGTGCTGGTGAGCCGGGAAAACCCGCGGCAGCACTACGCCGTGATTACGGCCCGCCTGAGCGGTGACGCGTTCAGCCTGGCGCAACAGCGGCAGGTGGCCGCGGCCGTCGCTGCGCTGAGCGCCGCCGTGGCCGGGCGCCATCCCGGCGTGGCCGTGTTGCGTTCGGGGTTCGTCTTCCACGCCGCCGCCGCCGCCGCCCAGGCCCAAAGGGACGTGTCCGTCATTGCCCTGGGCTCGCTCGCGGGCATTGTGCTGTTGTTCTGGGCGGCCTTTCGCTCCCTCACCCCCCTGTTGCTCAGCCTCACGGCCATCGCGTTCGGGTGTTTGTGCGCCGTGGGGGTGAGCCATGCGGTGTTCGGCGGCCTGCATGTGCTCACCCTGGTGTTCGGCGCCAGTCTGATCGGTGTGGCGGTGGATTATGCCCTGCATTTTTTCACCCGCTTGTATGCCATGGGGGCGGGCGGTGGCGGCCGCGCCGCCCTGGCCGCCGTGTTTCCCGGGATGGCGCTGGCCCTGGTCACCACGGTGATCGCCTATGCCTGTCTGGCGTCCACGTCGCTGCCCGGCTTGCGGCAGGTGGCCTTGTTTTCCGTGGTGGGCCTGGTGGGGGCGTGGCTGTTTGTGGCGGGGGCCTTGCCGTGGCTGGCCCGCGCCGGAGCGCCGCTCCGGCCCGGCGCATTGTCGCT